>PMYF01000210.1 GCA_003171295.1 Acidobacteriota bacterium
GTCAATAACATTCTGCTCATCGACGCCGATCTGCGCCGTCCCACGCTCCACAGCATGCTGGGCGCCCCCAACGTACCCGGACTATCGGAGTATTTGGCAGGAAGCGCAGAATTGAATGCCATCCTGCAGCGCGACCGCAGTCCCAGGACTGTTGAGACCGCCAGCAGGGGCAGCGTCTCCAACCTCACCTTTATTCCTGCCGGCAAGTGCGGCGACAACTCTTCAGAACTCGTGGCCAATCACCGCATCGAAGAACTGATCGCGACTCTCTCGCCGCACTTCGACTGGATACTGATCGACTCCCCGCCGGTGCTGGCGGTTACGGACGCGGTGGAACTTGCCCACGCCGCCGATGCGGTTTTGCTCGTTGCCCGTGGAGCCACCACGCCTTACGATGTCGCACAGCGTGCGCAGGCCGCTTTCAGCAACGCGCGCATCCTTGGCTTTGTGCTCAATGCAGTCAAGGACCCTCCACGCCGCGGATCTTACTACTACTACTATGGCGGGCAAGAAGACGGCGGCCATGGCAAGCGGCGAAAGGATTACGGGAGACAGGGATGATCAGGCTTCTCAATGTTTACTATCCGACCCGGACCCTGGTGCTGCTTCTTTGTGAAGCGCTTCTCGTGAGTGGTTCATTTCTGCTGGTCACCGCGTACCTCGTTGGGCCGGATACGTACATTGCGCTGATCTACGAGAACGGTATCCTGAAGATCGCGGGCGTTACTGTTCTCACCTTGCTTCTTTCATACTACTTTGATCTATATGAACCGCAACGCATCTCAGGACGCTGGGAGATCTACTTTCGGCTGCTGCTGGTTCTCGGCGTTCTATCCTTTATTCTCGCGGGGCTTGTCAATTTCTTTCCCGATATAGACATCGGCCGCAATGTTCTTGTCACCGGCATCTTTATCCTTGCTTTTGCTCTCGTCATCTGGCGATGGGCCTATGAGTGGATCATTGGCCTATCTGTGTTCCGCGAACGCGTCTACGTGCTGGGTAACGGCGAGCGGGCACGCAAGGTCGTCGAGACTCTGCGCACCAGGCGCGATGCCGGCATGGAAGTTGTCGACGGAGACGGCAAAGGAGCGTTCAATGAGCAACTCGAATGTTTTGCCGCGGACCTTCGCGCCCTCCGGAAACCGAAGATCCGCATTGACCGCGTCATCGTTGCCATGGAAGACCGTCGCGGATCGATGCCGGTTCGTGAACTCCTTGACCTTCGCCTCCACGGGGTGGTAATTGAGGATGCCAACTTCCTCATGGAGCGGCTCCTCGGCAAACTGCCTCTGGACGGTCTAAATCCCAGCTCCCTTATCTTCACTCACGGCTTCAACGTGAGGGCATCGCAGCAGATTGTCCGCCGTCTGGTTTCTATTCTTGTTTCTTTCATTGACTTGCTGCTCTGCCTGCCGATCATCCCCTTCGTCATCCTGGCCGTTCGCCTCTCGTCGCCGGGGCCAATATTCTTCCGTCAAACTCGTGTCGGGCTCCGTGGGCGCCCCTTTTCCGTGATTAAATTCCGGACGATGCGCCAGGACGCCGAAGCAAATGGCGCCGTGTGGGCAACCAAGAATGACTCTCGCGTCACTCCGCTGGGCAGATTCATGCGCAAGACTCGCCTTGATGAGATTCCACAGCTCTGGAATGTTCTCCGCGGTGAAATGGGATTTGTCGGTCCCCGCCCGGAGCGCCCCGAGTTTGTGCAGTGGCTCTCCAGCGAAATCCCCTTCTATGAGCTTCGGCACATAATCCGGCCCGGAATCACAGGCTGGGCACAGGTGCGTTTCAGGTACGGTGCAAGCCTGGAAGAAACAAAGCAAAAGCTCGAATACGATCTCTATTACGTCAAGCACCAGTCGATAGGTCTCGACCTGCTCATCATGTTTGAAACCATCAAGACGATCATTCTGCGCAGGGGCGCCCAGTGAAAATCATCTTTTGGCTGTCGATGATAGGCATCCTCTACACCTACCTGGGATATCCCGCGGTGATGTGGATGCTCGCGCGTCTGCGACCACGGCCCTGGACAGCCAAGCCGATCTCTCCCAGCGTGAGTGTCGTGCTCGCAGTACATAATGGAGCAGCGCTGCTCCCGCGCAAGATCGAGCACCTGCTTGGCCTTGACTACCCCGGCATCAAAGAGATCATCATCATTTCGGATGGCTCAACCGACGGCACGGCGGAATTGCTGGCTCGTCTGCGCCATCCGCGTCTTACTACCATCATCCTTGATGAGCACAGGGGCAAGGCGGTTGCCGTCAACGCCGGCGTGGCGAAAGCCACGGCGGACGTAATTCTCTTCGTGGACATCCGGCCGGAGATTGCTTCGGGCGCAATCCAGCAACTCGTCAGCAACTTCGCCGACCCGAAGGTTGGCTGCGTAGCCGGCGAACTGATTCTGCGCAGGGAATCCCACGACGGCGTCTCCGCGGCTGTCAGCGGGGTTTATTGGCGCTATGAAAAGTGGATCAGGACGTGCGAATCTATCTGCGGTTCCCCGGTCGGCGTCTATGGCGGCTTCTACGCGATTCGCCGCGAACTTGCCGTGCCGCAGCCGGCCGGAATCATCCTGGATGACATGTTCCAGCCGCTTTCCATCATCCGCCAAGGTTACCGGTCGGTTCTCGATGTGAACGCCTACGTCTACGACACCTGGCCAACGAGAATTGAAGAGGAGTTTCATCGCAAGGTGCGCACGCTGGCGGGAAACTTCCAGCTCTTCCGTCTTGCACCGTGGACGCTGACCCCGCGGAATCCAGTCCTCTTTCAGCTTGTCTCGCACAAGGTCATGCGACTTGTGGTGCCTTACCTGCTGGTTCTGCTGCTTATCTCCACATTGGCGCTTTCGGGCGGATCGCTTATCTACGCGGCATTCGCCGCCCTGCAGATTTTCGGCTGGATCGTCGCTATTGCCGGCCTGCGCTACAGGATTCCCGCTCTGCATCGGGTCGCGGCTCCGGCCAGCGCTCTGCTCGTGCTCAAAGTTGCCGCCGTCGTTGGGCTTTATAGATTTCTCTTTACGCGTGGTCCGCTTTGGAAGATATGGACTTCTCATGAGCCCGGAGAGCGGACTGCAGCTCTTGAGACAGCGAACTCCGAGCCGCCGGAACTCTTTGCGCCTGCCGCAGGAAATGACAGGCGTAGAATTCTCTTGAATGATTCACATCGACGAGAGGAGCATTAAGCCGTCATGAGACCCTTGAAAGCGCTGGTCATTTTCATACTGGGAGCCATGGTGGGAATGGGAGCCATCGTGACTATCCACCGTCTCCACAACCACATCGGCTTCGCCGGGAGTGCCCAGCGCCTCAAGGCCCACTTCGCCTTTGCGCTGGATAGAGCTTTAGGCGGCAAGGTAAGGGCGGCAAGGCTGGAGCATGTCGTCGCGCCTGTGGCCTATTTTCCCGCGGGTTCAATCTGGACACAGGACATAAGTCACGCGCCCCTCGATCCTCAATCCTCCACAATCATCGCCTGGCTCGCGGATGCGGGCGGTTGGGGAACCGGAAAGATGCGCGTCGATTTCAGCCTCCGGGTATTGCAGGCGGACGCCTCCACTCCACGAGTTCCCTTTCGCAAAGCTCCAGGGTTTGGCGCTGCGGATTCTGACGTAATCTCGACGATTCCGCTTCCTGCCGGCGGCGGCGTAGAAGGGCAGACCGGCTATCAGTGTCCTGGTGACGATAACGATTGCCATCTCATCGTGGTCGACCGTAACCAAGGCAAACTTTATGAAGTCTACCATGCCAACTACGCCGATGGCGCCCTTTCGGCAATCGGCCTCGCGGTGTGGAACCTCAACCGCATTTATCCGCCTTCGGGGCGAGGAGATCAATGCTCCAGTACCGACTCCGCCGGCTTACCGCTTGCTCCACTGCTCTTCAACGCCGACGAACTCGCTACAGGCAGCATCAACCACGCCATTCGCTTTATCCTTCCCAATCCGAGAATTCGAGCGCACGTCTTTGTGCATCCTGCTACGCACGCCGGCGCTCCGCGCGGACCCGTTACCGCTCCACCCATCGGCGCGCGCTTCCGTCTGAAAGCCTCGTTTGACATGTCGCAATTGACGCCTGCGGCACAGGTTGTTGCGCGAGCCATGCAGAAGTACGGCATGTTCCTGTCAGACGGCGGCAATATTGCGCTCACCGCGCAGAATGACCTTGATACGAAAGCAAAGTACGCCGACATGGATTTTGGTACTCGCGATCTGGCGGATCTGAAGGTGACAGACTTTGAAGTTGTCGACATGGGAACACCAATTCGATTGACCGATGAATGCGTGCGGAATCCGTAGAACGAAGAGCCGCGCGGCGGCACTTGAATTCACAGCTGAATGCGTTGGCGCTCTGACCAGCGTCCTCTTAGGTTCAGGAGGGACATGAAGCACACGAAAAGGGGCCTCATCAACTTAACCCTCTTTTCGGGTTCGGTTTCCGAACTGCTTCACCCTCCTGCCAGTCAAATTCCCTTTCTTGACGGCTTGCGATCAGTCGCTGTCCTTCTTGTGATCAGTGGACACCTTAGCGCTAACTTCGCGGCTGCAAACGGCCCAAATCTCTATTCCAGACTGCCTTTTGTCGCCAATGGCTGGATCGGAGTCGACCTGTTTTTTGTCCTTAGCGGCTTCTTTATCGGGGGTCAATTATGGAAAGAACGCCGAGATAGCGGGTCCGTTGCGGTCGGTCGTTTTATCCTACGTCGCGGATTCCGAATTTGGCCCTTGTATTTCTTTACTTTCTTCTGCGTTCTGACCATTGCGCTCACATTTGGTCTCGGCGCAGCTGCGAAAGAATATGGTTGGTCGGATCTCGTCTTCCTTACCAACTTCTACAACCGCGGCATAGTCATGGGCAGTTGGTCGCTATGCATCGAGGAGCAGTTTTATATAGTTGCCCCTCTTATGCTTTATTTCTCTTCTCGTCATGTGCGGTCAATCCGAATGTACCGCCCCTGGCTATGGGGACTGTTGCTATTTGTTCCTTTACTCCGAACGCTAATTTGGGTGCACGGCACCGGGCATTTCTTTCAGCATAGTAATGCATTGTTTTCCTCGCTTTATTACGGCTCCATTACTCATTGCGATGGACTTGTCATGGGGCTTATCATTTCGAATCTTTGGGTAACGCGCGAGAAGCCTGTTTCCAAATTCGCAACTCCCGGTATCTTGGTAGCGTTGGCGGTCGCACTAATGATCGGGCTGCACCAGTTGCAAGGAGGGATTTTCGATTTCTCGGCCCTGGCGCTGATTTTTGGCTCACTTGTTTGGTTTGGGATCCAGCGCAGGTCAGCCATGTTCAATTCGAGGATATTCTACTGGATATCCAGACTGTCCTTCGGTATGTATTTGAATCATGAGTATATGTGCCCTTGGATTGTGCGCGCGGTACTTCCCAGGCTGCCGTTCGCTACGCAACTTCCGCTTTTCGCCAATCTCACGGGCGTCGTTCTTATCGTGACGCTTTCGGCTGCCGTGGCAATCGTAACCTTCTGCGGCGTGGAATCCCCTTTCCTGCAAATCAGGAAGACCGTATTAGCACACCG
>PMYF01000569.1 GCA_003171295.1 Acidobacteriota bacterium
CCGTGTTGTCCTCCTGGCCCAAGCGTTTGGAGGACTGGTTCCGCGTGCGCGGGCTGCTCCCGAAAAATGCGGTGCCCGAAGCCGCCAGCCGGAAGCCGTGAGGCGGCACTGGGACTCGGTGCGAGGGAATTGTTTCGATTGGGCGGCAATCAGCTTTGTGCAGAAATTCGGGAAATGATCCTGCGGAGGGCTTCGGCGAAAATCGCAGGAGCGGGCAAAAGGCTCAGGACGAGGAAGCCTTCGGAGGGAAAATCATAGAAGTGGCCCGGATGCACCATCACACCTTCCTGGGTGAGTAATTCCACTGCCCAATCCTCGTCGCTGCGCGTGGAGGGGACTCGCAGGATGGTGTACCAGCCACCTTCCACGTTCAGGCTGCTCAAGGGCAATCCGCGCGTAAGCAGTTCATCGAGCTTCCGCAGATTCGCCTTCACCCGTTCCAGGATCTGCGGTTGGACCTCATGCCGATAGGCGAGCCAGCGGGGCGTGGCGAGCGCCGCGGGCGCGCTGACGGAAAGGTAAGTATCCGCGATCACTTCCAGGCGCGCTTGCGCGTCGATGCGAAGTTCGCGCGGCCCATTCACCACAATCCAGGCCAGCTTCATCTGTGGCAAAGCCGAGATCTTCGAGAGCCCGCTGAGGGTAAACGTCAGCGCGTCGGAGGCCTGAGCGTGGCTTATGACCCGGTCCGGCTCCGCCGCGAAGGCATAGTCCGCGAAGACTTCGTCGGCGATGACGGCCGCTTGCGAGCGGCAACTGAGTTCAACCAACCGCAGTAACTCGCCCTTTTTGACGTAGGAGCCCGTGGGATTGTTAGGGTGGACGACCAGCACGGCGCGAGTGCGGGATTCCCATCGCGACCTGAGCGCTTCGAGATCTGCCTGCCAGCCCTCGTCGTAAAGCAGCGGGTAAGGCCGAACTTCGACATCATTCAGGCCGCCCAGGAAATCGAAAAGTGGATAGCTCGGCTGCGGCGCCAGGATGCTGTCGCCGGGGTCCGCCAAAAGCCGGAACACGAATGAGTAAGCTTCGCTGGTGCTGGTGGTCAGGAAGATTTGGTCGGGGTTGATCTCGACTCCGCGCTCGGCGTAATACTGCGCCACTGCTTCCCGCGCCATGAGCAGGCCGCGCGGATCAGGCTCGTAGGTGAGTGCGCGGGGGTTATGGAGGGCCGCAAGAATCTCTTCAGTATCGATCGTGAAGCCGCACCGCGTGGGATTTGACTCCGTCAGGTCCAGAAGCGGCAGGCCACGCTCGCGGCGCTGGCGCGCAAGTTCAGAGAGGCGGTTGGGGGTAAGCGACCAGCCCGTGCGGGATGCGAACATGCGTTGAATCCCCATGCGTGCCCGGAGATGAACCGTGCTTGCTTTTGGCCCGCGCGCTATGCAACCGACTTGAGAACCTTCAGCAACCCATCCAGTGACTCGCGCGAGCTTTCGAGGGAATTTCCATCCGGGCGGCGGTAATGTGTCTCAAGTGAGATCGTCCCCCGGTATCCATCCCGCAGCAAAGCCTGGAATTGCCCGCGAAAGTCCACGTCGCCGCTGCCGACCGGCAGCCAGCGCGTTTTGCCGGTGCTGGTATCGCGCTTCGCATCCTTCACATGCAGGTGGGGGAAAAGGCCGCGCACGTATTTGTACCCATCGGGATAAGGGATTTCATCCAACACCACGGCGTTGGCCGGATCCCACATGGCGCGCAGGGCGGGCGAGTTGATGTCACGAACCAGGCGCCCCAACTCTTTGCCTGTGCCGACATTGCACGTAGGTTCGTTCTCGAGCAGCAGCGTCATCTTATTCTGGGCCGCCACGGCTGCGGTTTTCGCCAGGCGCTCGCGAACATGCGGGTACGCTTTCTCGGGGTCCTCAACCCGCCAGTAGCTGAAGATGCGAATCTTCTCGGTGCCGAAGAAGCGCGCGATCTGGAAGGATTTCTTCAGCAGACTCTCCGTGTCCTGGTCCGTGAAGGTGGCCATAAACGTATCGCGCCTCTCGGAAGGCTGGGCGGGCATTTCCGGCAGATTGTATTTGAAGAGGGGCGACGCAATCTCCGCGACCTGCACGTGGTGTTTCTCGATGATTTGTTTGGCGCGCTCCAGATCGGAGGGGGAGAGTGTCATGATGTTCCTGCCCCAGAGCTCGCGCAATTCACAGTAAGAAAGCGAGTAGCTGGCAATAAAGTCGAGCGCCTTATCGAGGTCCTGGGTTATTTCATCCGTGATGACACCCAATCTCGACCGCATGGAATCCTTTCCGGGTTCTGCTGCGCCGAGTGTCGCGCTGGCGCCGAGCGCCCCCAGCGCCAGGCAGAAGTTCCTGCGAGTCCATTGTTCTTCCATCGTAAGCCCCCTCAGATATAGGCGCTAAAACCTGCCGGCGCTTGAAGTTTTTGAGCCACGGCAAAGCGGCGTTATCATAACAACGACCAGGCGCAGGCTCAATAACTGATGTTGTTGTGATCCTGAGCGTGGCAACGCAGCGTGCACGAGCCTTGGAAGGTGATTGATCCGGGCGCAGGCGTGAGGTCCGTCCAGACGGGCCCAACCCCGGTGCTGTTGGGCGCCACGATGTTGAGAGCGAAGTTGATGAGGCTGCTATTGTTCGTCACCATGCCGTCCGGCTCGCCGACTGCCGACACTGACCCATATCTGCCATCCGCTTCCAAGAATTTCCAGCAAGTTGTCTATCGCTAGCTGTCAATGTTTCCCTACGCCGGCAGCCGACCGGAGCTGATGGGGGTGATTATGGCAGACCAGGCTACAGGAGTTCGTCGCATGGTTGTAAGAGATCGGAACCCCGCCGTTTGGGGCGACTACGTTGGCATCAAAATTCACCATCCGTTCGCCAGAAATGTTGCCCGATGGTGCGCCCATCCCGTGGGCCGTATGGCATACCGAGCACGAGAATCCGTCCTGCTTAACGTGGCGGGCGTGTTCGCTGAAGCTGGTGTTATTCAGGATCTGCGCGAGATCGTGGCACTTGGCACACAAAGCATACGGGCCGCCGATGGCGCCGCCCTCTGCGCTTAAGGTCGGGTTCGGGAACAGATTCGTAACGAGCTTGCCCGGAACCGGCGCCTGACTGAACTCATACCGGCGCTCCAAGATGTGCACAAACTTTGATCCATGCGGTCCGTTCGGTCCGTTGCCACCGAATTCTCGATTGTCGTCGCTATTGTGGCAGTCGGTGCACAGGATTCGGGCGCCCATGCTGCGCCCCGACGTCCTGCCGTCAAGATCCAGCAGGTTCGAACGGAGGCTGGGTTGCGGGAACGTGCTGCTGCGATCATGGAACACCGGATGACTTGAGGTCGCAAACGAGCTAAATTCCGGAATAACATTCAGGGGGTCGCTGGCAGAAGCCACTCGTAAGGGTAAATAGCCGAAATTGACTCTCGATTGTTTGGCCGTGCTCGTGCCATGACAGCGCAAACAATTCTCATATTCGTTGACTGCCGGATTGACCACGGTTACCCCGTCAGTTGCACTGATCCCCATAACCAGGGTCTGCGAAGGACGTATCGTGGGCGCAGCTGGATAATTAGCGACCCGATTGGACGAGTGCGGATTATGGCAGTCGACGCAGGTAACATGGCGGTTTTGGTTCAACAACGCGCCTTCATGGGCGCGGTGTGGCGTGTTCCCCGGCGAAAACGAATGACTATATTTAGGCGCGACCATTTCGGCAAGAACATTGGAGGTGGGGGGAGAGATATTCGAGCTACCGTTGTGGCACGTGAGGCAGACCTGGTCGTCAACCGCGCGAAGCAGCGAGTTCTGCCCCTGGACGTTATGCGGGGTGTGGCACGACGAACAACCATTCCTTGCCACTGTGGTGTAACGCCCCAGGGATACCTGCCTCGGGCTCAGGGTAGCCCGGCTTGAAACCACAGAGTTGGTTTCAAAAGATATCTGGGCTGCCACTCTGCTTGCCGCGGTGGCGTGGATGCTCGTCGACCACCGTGCAAGCGGATTGGTATTGCTCGCCGCTGCCCTTGCGGTAAGCGGCGTTCCCACTGCGCCCATCGCGTTGTGGCTAGCTTCAAGGGCGTTTGTCATACCCATCCCCGACCCTGTGGGGATCGTACTGTGGCAGGCTAGGCAGAGCGCGCTGTTGGAGTTGTCGATCACAAGGAAATTCGGATTGTTCGGGTCGATGTTCTGCACGTGAGGATTGTGGCAGCTCGTGCACTCGACATTTCTGTTGATGAGCCGCACGGCCCCAGTTTGATCGGCAGTAGAGGGCGGGTTGGCGGTCAAGGACGAAACCAGGTCAGGAGAAGCCTTCAATGGAAGGGTGAAGCTGACCGGATGCATCGTGGAGAGATTTGTGCCAAACACGGCCGCTGGATTCATCTGCCCACTCATCGAAACTCGCCCGTAAGCGACCAGCGCGCCCGGCGACCCTGCCACTGTGCCATCATGGCAACTGAGGCATAGTGTGCTGTCCGTGCCCAGGGGCGGGGAGGGATTGGGCGTGTTAACCATTGTCGAACTGGTGTAAACAGTGTAGGACTGGAGGCTGGAGAGCTTCTGGTTCCATAGCGGAGTTTGGGCAACGCCGGCTGTGCCATTCAAGCCGGAGTGCGGAGCATGGCAATACAAGCAGGAGCCGGAAAGATTACCCTTTATCGGCGAGGTGCCCGCCGGCGACAGGTCATGCGAGCCGATCACATCGGTCTGCGCCAGCGCGGCGCTGGCAGCGAACAGCATGACGAAGCTTACGAAAAACTTTACCCTCAATGCTGAACCCCTTCAGCCTGCTGGCCCGGCGCGAAGTACTGAAAAATCTGAACGCGACGATGGTAGGAGTCGACCACAAACACGCGGTCGTTTCGATCGATAAACAAACCGGCTGGCAACTGAAATTCTCCGAACCCGGTGCCCTTCTGTCCGAAGTAATAGAGTAGCCGTCCTTCCCGATCGAAGACCTGCACCAACCCACTCAGCCCTTCGACAACGTAGAGGTGCCCCTCGGAATCCCTACTGATTCCCTTCGGCCGAAACATATACCCCAAACCGTCCCCCATCTGCCCGACGGCGTATTCGAACTTTCCGGAACGATCCAGAACCTGCACACGGAAGTTCATTGCGTCTACGACGAGCAGGTCCTGGCCGTCCAGCCGCAATTCGGTTGGAAAATTGAATTGTCCTTCGCTGGTGCCGGCTGCGCCGATCTTCTGCAATACACTGCCCTGCATATCGAGTACCCAGATCTGGTTGCGTAAAGTGTCCGTTACGTAGATCCGCTGGGATTGGGAATCGACCGCGATTCCGGTTGCCCGTTTGAAATACCCTTCACCCTTCGTACTGCCGATAACTCGCCGAAATCTTCCATTGGCATCGAAGAAGAAGATTTTGCCCGAGTACGAATCGGTCACGTAGATGTTGTCGGCGGCATCCACGGCGACGCATTGTGGCGAATACAATCCATCGATGTCTTTGTCGCGCGAAATGAACCTGTATTTGTGCTGCGCGAAATCAAAGATGTGAATGCCGGCCGCGCCCGGGTCTGTCACGATTATACGATTGTGGGAATCGGTCACCACACTGTAGGGGGCGATCAGGGCGTGGTATTCGGGTTCGCCCGCCACGACGTCGAGCAGGCGGCCCCAGAAGCGACGCTTGGTTTTGACTTCTCGCTCGGAGTTGACGCTGCCTTCGTACAAGAGCTTGCGTCCACCCTCAAGCTCCAGTTCTGGCACGGTCACTGGTCCTGCTGGTTGCGATTTCGACCATGCCGCTACGACGCCGGGAAGCAGCACCAGCAGGAGCACGGAGGCTGCAGCGGTGTTCCTAAACTGCTTGTCTGCTTCCGCCGCCCTCAAAAGAAATTGAACCATCTCGAGATCCCCATGTAGAACGATCCTACCATCGCCGGCGGGGTCCCGGAAAGGCTGAATCCCTGGACTAACCTGCTGTACCCTGCAATGAAGCTCAGTTTGCGAAAGTTGTGGATCATAAGAAGATTCAGGTTTTCATTGTTATTGTGCGAAGTCGTCGAAGTACTCTGAGTCCCGCTGAGGGCCTTGGCGAAGATGGCGGTCAGTGTCAGCCCGCGAGTCGGGTGCGCTCCGAGTCCCACCGAGTATGATCTGCCGTTATAGAACACCACTGCTGCCGGAGTGATGACCGGCAGGGGAAGCGGAGTGGCCACCAAGCCCATGGATGTCAAAAGCGCATTCCCGCTGGACTCCGAGTAGGAGCCATTGATGCTGAACCGGGCCAAGGAAAGCGAGGTTGTGTAGCTGTGGCTGGAATTTGCGGAGCCGGGCTGGTTGGTCAGCAGGCTCCTCGCGCCGCTGACGTAAGCCCCCCAATACGACCTGCGACGGATCCTGCGGCCCAGGCTCCCGGAATAGTTATAGCCCGAGGTCGTATAGGCGATCAGCAGGGTTTGGGCGTCCTGCGAGTAGCCGAGGCCGCCCGCGACGGTCCAGCGATGGATTTGATGCGTGTAGTTGACGGAGCTGTTCAGGCCCAGAAGACTCTGATGGGTTGTATCGATCGAGGTCCGCGTCACCCCTACCACGCCATTGAAGGAACCGCCCAGCAGCGTATTGGAATAACTTGCCGTCCCGTTGAGGGAGTCGGACGCGAACGAGATTCCCAAGAAGGTTTGTTGTTGGCGTTCCACGAACGCATGCAGATTCAGGTGCTGCGCCGGCATCTCGTAATTGGCATAGCCAGTCAGGCTTAGATCATCCGAGGACTGTTGTCCCTCGTTCTGCGGCACACTGACCCCTGTAGTCAGCAGCGTGTTATAAAGCGTCCCCTCCAGGTTATCGGTGTAATAGGTGTTCGCCCCCACATTCAAGTGCGGCCGCGGAGCGAAATTGATCGCGCCCGTCAACGTGTCGATACTTGTGTTGTATCTATCGCTGAAGGTGGTGTCGCCGAAATCGGTGCTGATGTCTAGTCGGGTGGCGGCTGCGGAAATGCTTCCATTCCATGGCAAGTTGTGTCCGACGCCGAAGGAAAACGAATTGGCGCCTGAATTGGCGCGTTGCGGCGGTTCGCCCGTGAGGAACTCTGGCGTGAGTGTCTTCGAATCACTGTACTGATAACCTCCGTTCAGGCTGAAACCCGCAACTTGATAGGCCGACGTGACCGAAAACGTGTCAGAGTGCAGCGTCCCTCGCGTATTGGCCCCGTAAATGGAATAGGCGTTGTTCGCATTCGAGAAACTGAAATTTAGACTGGGTAAATCGTCCGGGTGAACGCCCCAAGTGACGGCAAGCACATCGTTGTTCCCATGAGTGGTGTAGTTGGCCAAGCCCGGGACATCAAAGTTCCCGCTGCTGTTGAACGCCCTGGAATAGCTGATCGAGCCGGGATAATGGCTGCCGCCGAAGATCCTGGCGCTTGCGTTCACGCCGCTGCTGGAGGTAAGCGACTGAAAATTGGAGTTGACTCTCGATTGGTTGTAAAAGGGTTGAATGTCGAACGAGAGAAAATTCGGATTAAAGTACGAGCCGAACAGGTCGGCAGTGCCGGCGCCGACGATGCTGTGGTCGGAACCGGCGAGGTTCGTATAATCGTCACTGTATCCGGCCGAGACCGTGGCGTTCAGATTCACGCTGGCCTCGCCGGCTTTCACCTGCGCCGGCGCGCGCGGGGCAAGTGCCAGTATGAACACAACCAGTATGACTACATTTCTGTTCACAGCTTAGGACTCTCCGCACATTGCCTTCCCAAGGCTACGCTTTCTCGATCTTGGCGTTCTTGCTCAGCTTCGTGGCGAGAGCAGAACGAATTTGCTCGTTCTTCTTTTTCGTCAGTTGGTCGCGCAGCACGTCCTTGATCGTTTCGAACTTCTGCATGCCGGCAGGAATGTGAACGTTCAGCCGCAGGATGGTGTAGTCGCTGGCGTCAAACTCGATGATGTCGCTCACTTGGCCGGGCTGCATCGCCAGGAGGGCTTTCACCACCGGCGGGGGCAGTTTCGAGCGGTCCGCAGGCTTGTGGTCGCCCATCATCACCCGGAAATCGTCCTCGGAAAGTTTCTCAGCCAGCAGCCCGAACTCCTCGTGACTTTTGGTGGCCTTGGCTTGGTGTAGCGCATTGTCGGCGCGCTTACGTGCTTCCTGCAACTGGGCGGCGGTCGCGTTCGGCGGAGGCAGAATGGAAATGCTCTGGAACGAGAAGGACTCCGGCAGGTTGAAGCCCGCGGGGTGCTGGTCGAAGTAGGCCTTAGCCTCTGCGACGGAAACCACCGCCTTGTCCGTCACCTCCAGCTTGAGAAGTTTGTCGATGAGCAACGAACGCTCCACCTTCGCCCGCAGTAACTGTTCCGAACCCTGGAACTCCGCCTGTAGTAACCGCTGATATTCCTGCGGGGAAGCAAACTGCTGGCGGAACTCCGCCTTGGCGCGCGCGAGGTCGGCGGGCGGCACGGTCATGTTGCGCCGCTTTGCCTCCTGATACACCAACTCCTCGAAGATCATCATCTTCATCGCGCCGTCGCGGATACCCGCTTCCAGGGGCTTGGGAAACCCGTTGTGCACGCGCGCATACGGGAAGATCGTGAACATTTCGCGGAGCAGGTCGCGGTCCGTCAGCACCGCGCCGTTCACCCGAACTACTGGCCGGCCCACCGGCTGGAATATAACGCTGGAGTCAGATGGCGCCTGGATCACAACAGGGGCGTGGGAGGCCACCTGGGCCGAGCCTGTAGATGTCGCCATGAGAAGCAACAGGACTTGCGCTTTGGAACTGGCAATTCGCAATTTCACTTCCATCACTCCATTCCTCAATCACCCGATTACTGGAGTTCACTCGATCTGCGGAATCAGGGGGAGAGAAGTTACTCCCCCTGATCAAAAGTCAATAAAGACAGATTAGATGGTCGGTACATTCATCAAACCGTGCATTTCGTTCGACTCGCCACCGTGGCAGTTGCGGCAGAACTGCGCCACGGAATTGCCATTCGTGTTCGGGGTGTACTGGCCCCGAATGAAGAACATTGTCGAAAAGGAGCCTTTGCTGTTCGTGTAGACGGTCATGCTGTGCTGATCGTGGCAGGTCGTGCAGGTAACCGCGTTCACCGTCGTGGTACCGAATGTTGACAATGGGTTACTCGTCGAATTCCAGAAGGAACCAGCATAGTTGGTCAGGAAGGCTGCTGAAGCAGTACCGGTCATTGTGATTTTAGTGGTGGTGTTGCCGCCGCCGGTGCAATCCCAGTTATACGTCCCCCCGCAACTGACGTTGGCGTATTGACCCACGGGGTGGTCGTTGCTGTAGGGCGTCCCGCCGCTTGGAGCCGCCTTGGCGAGCAGGGTCGGAGCGGTACCGCCCACGATGGGCAAGGTCTCAACGGTCTGNNTCATGGGCGCTGGTGAGACCGCCACTCGCCGGCAGCGTGACCGAGTAGGTTGACTTGCCGTCGCCGCTGAAGCTGAAGGTTTGGCCGTACAACGGAGAAAGATCCTGACCCCAAAGAGCATACATACCGTTCTGGGGATCCTTGGTGGTTCCAGTTCCGTTGCCGAGCGTGCCACTATGCGGAGCGTGGCACATGACGCAGCCGCGGCCGTAGCCGTTGTGCGCGCCCAGAACGTCCGCCCCACCCTTGTAGGTGAGCTGGGCCATTGCCACGCCCGTGGCGACAAGGACCATGAGTATGAATAGGCTGAGTTTTTTAATTTTAATA
>PMYF01000283.1 GCA_003171295.1 Acidobacteriota bacterium
AGGCGTTCCACCTCTTCCCCGGCGACGTCGGTTCCCAGGATGCGCGCGATCTCACTCCGCCGCAGCAGCAGGGCAGGCCGAGGCGCCGGTTGCGGATAGACGTCAATCATTCCCTCGAGGATTTCTCCTCCGGCAAGTTCCTGAATCAGAGCCGCGGCGCGATCCAGGGCCAGCGGCGCCATTTCGATGTCAGCCCCCCGCTCGAAGCGGTGGGAAGCTTCCGTGTGCATTCCCTGAGACTTCGCCGTGCGGCGAATCGACACCGGTTCGAACCACGCGCTCTCCAGCAGCACCGACCGGGTGCGCGGGGAAATCTCCGACTCCTCCCCGCCCATGACNNGATGACCAGGTTCTCACGGGTCAACACGCGGTCCACGCCGTCCAGCGTTCGCAGTGGCTCTGTGGGCCTGGCGCGCCGCACGATGATTTTGTGCTGCTTCAACCGCGACAAGTCGAAGGCATGGAGGGGATGGCCCAGTTCCATCAGCACATAGTTCGTAACGTCGGCCACGTTGTTGATGGGCCGCTGGCCAATTGCCTCCAACCGCTTCACCAGCCACTCCGGCGAAGGTCCTACCTGGACGTTCTGGAGAACGCGGCCGCAGTATCGCGCGCAGAGGTCGGAATCAGCAATCTCGATCGAAGCCGCCCCCGCGGCGGCCTCGTCGGAGGCCTCCACAACGGTTTCCACCCGGTTGAGCGGCTTGCCATAGAGCGTGGCCAGTTCCCGTGCCACACCGTAATGGCTCAGGCAGTCGGGGCGGTTGGTGGTGACCTCCAGATCGAGCACCCAGTCGTCACCTGCCGGCGCGAACGACTCCGTGTTCAAGCCGATCATCGTCAGGTCCGACTGGAGCTGGCGGGGGTCGGTCGTGACGTCGACGAATTCTTTGAGCCAGTTTACAGAAATCTTCATCGTGGAATGAAGCCAGGGAAGATTATGAATTCTGAAGAGCAAGAGCTGAATTGGACGTGTTGTTTTGTTTCACAATTCATAATTCAGAATTCAGAATTGCTGCAAAAAGCGTACGTCGCTCTGGAAAAGGAGCTGAATGTCATTGATGTCGTACTTCATCATCGCGAAGCGGTCTACGCCCAGCCCGAAAGCCCAGCCGGAGTACTTTTCGGGATCGATCCCGCCGTTGCGCAGCACCTGGGGATGAACCATGCCGCAACCCATCACTTCAATCCAGCCGCTCTCCTTGCACACACGACATCCTTCGCCCCCGCAGAAGATGCAACTGATGGCCACCTCGCCGCTGGGTTCGGTAAAGGGGAAGAAGCTGGGTTGGAAGCGCGTGCGAACCTTCTTGCCAAAGAGCTTTCTGGCAAAGAAATCGAGCGTTCCCTTCAGGTCGGCAAACGTGATGTCACTCGCGATGGCCAAGCCCTCGATTTGATGGAACATCGGCGAGTGGCTGGCGTCGGGATTATCGTGCCGGTAGCACTTGCCCGGAATGATGATGTAAAGCGGCGCGCCGTATTTTTCCATGGCGCGGATTTGCACGGGCGACGTGTGGGTTCGCAATACGGTCTGCGAGTTGATGTAAATGGTGTCCCAATCGTCGCGCGAAGGATGACTCTCGGGAATATTGAGTGCGTCGAAGTTGTAATAGACGGATTCGATCTCCGGCCCGCTCTCAATCCGGAACCCGAGATTGAGGAAGATCTCTTCAATCTCGCGCTGCATTTGGGTGACGGGATGGAGCGACCCTTGCGGGCGGCGGTTGCCGGGAAGGGTAAGATCGCTAGCTTGAGCGGCCCCAACGATGTCATCCTGTCCCCAACCGAGCGTATTGGGCTGGGGTTGGTAAAACGAGGGTGCAGCGGGTCGAACTGGGTTCTGCCAGCTGTCTTCAGCTAAGGCTGCTGGACTCGCCGCAGCCTTAGGCCGGGCAGAATCGTCGGCAACCCGAACTTCCTTTGCGAGTTCACTGACCTCCATGCAACTGGACGCTTTACGGAGCTCGTTAAAGTGCCGCCCCACCGCCGGCTTCAGTTCTTTCGATGCCACCTTCAGCCACTGTTCGTCAATACTGCTGAGGAGCCCATGCTTGCGGGCCAGCCAGCGGTCGCGGAGTGCCTTGCAGAGCTTTTCGCGGTCGGCTTGGCTTGCTGCGGCGGACGCGACCAAGGCCGATCTCTCCCGCTCCATCGCTGCGCGCACTTCGGTGAAGAGCGCTTCCACCCCCGCAGCGTCGGTGACGTCCAGATCGACGAGCGTCCTTCGAACTTTTTCGTCGAGGGTCATGGCGAGAGTCTGCATTCTGTAAGGGCGCATCGCGATGCGCCCCTACGTACAACCTTCGCGGCATCGGCCGCAAACCGCCGAGTCTCCCAATAACCCTAACTCTCAACTGTCGGCTGTTGACTGTTAACTGTCTGTTTTACTCTCCCGGCCAGATCGGCAAACGCCGCCTGATCTTTCACGGCCATCTCCGCTAGCATCTTGCGGTCCAGTGCCACTCCCAGTATCTTCAATCCGTGAATGAACTGGCTGTAGGTGAGAGTGTGCGAGCGCGCTGCCGCGCTGATGCGCAGAATCCAGAGATGGCGAAAATCCCGCTTGCGGCGCCGCCGGTCGCGAAACGCATAAACGCCCGCCTTATCCGCGGCCTCCTTCATAGACCGGTAGAGCTTGCTCTTGGTGAGGAAAAAGCCTTTGGTGAGTTTGGCGAGTTTCTTCCGATTGGCGCGGCGGACAGTGCCGCGCTTAACTCGAGGCATGGGTTTTCTCCTTTCGAGAGATTTCGGGGCAGTGAAGGCACCCTATTCGCCTCGGCGAAGCCTTCCCGCACCCATGAAAAGCAGGCAACAGGTTTCTGATTACAGGTGACAGGAAACCACCATTTCTTCGACTCTAGTCCGTTCCCTGCAATCTGTTTCCTAATCCCCGTTCCCACTTGCTTAGTTCCCGTAGGGGAGCATCCGGTGAACCGCAGCAGCATCGCCGGGCGCCAATTCGAGGGACTTGCCGAGCCGCCGCTTACGCTTACTGGATTTGGACGTCAGGATATGGCGAGCAAATGAATGCCGGCCCATGACCTTGCCGCTGCCGGTCAGTTTGAACCGTTTGGCAGCTCCCTTATGAGTCTTGAGCTTGGTTTTTCCTTTCGTGATCTTGGCCAAAACTATCCTCCTGAAGATTCTTGCGAGCCCGCGGGCTTGGCTTGCGGCGGCAAGGGTGCGTTAGGCTGGCTGGGGGCCGGCCGCGGGGATGCCGTCGCGGTTTTGCCCGCCGCCTTCTTGGGCGCCAGAATGGTGGTCAAGTTCGGGCCCTCGAGCCGGGGCCGAGCCTCCACTTGGCCGTTTTCCCCGATTTCCTGAATCAAACGCTCGATCATATTGAATCCCAAATCCCGATGCGCGTTCTCGCGCCCGCGGAACATAACCGTGACCTTGACCTTGGCTCCCTCTTCGAGAAAGTCGAGGACCTTGTTCCGCTTCGTCTCAAAATCGTGGGCCGAGGTCCGCGGCCGCATCTTGACCTCCTTCAGCCCAATCGATTTCTGGTGCTTGCGCGCCTCGTGTTGCCGCTTGCTGAGCTGATAGAGGTACTTCCCGTAATTGATGATGCGGCAAACCGGGGGGTTGGCGGTGGGGGCGACTTCCACCAAATCCAGACCCTGACTTCTGGCGGTTTTCAGGGCCTCGAAAGGAACCATAATCCCAAGCTGGTTCCCTTCCTCATCAATCACCCGGATTTCCCGGGCGCGAATCCTCTCATTCACTCGAACAGATCGGTCGGCGATAAATCTTCCCTTTCAGCCCCCGAGGGGGCGACAAGAAACCGCGATTTCCGTCCGGCACAGATGACTGCCCGGTCCGAAGGTGCTGCTTAGCTTACCATTTCGTAGCCCGAGTGTCGATAAGCTGCCGCGCCCAGACTATAAACTCGGCCAAAGGGCGAGACCCCACATCGCCGGTGTCTCGGCGGCGAACCGCCACACTGCGGTTCTCGGCCTCACGATCACCCACGACCAGCATGAAGGGGACTTTCTGCAGTTGCGCATCCCGGATGCGCGCATTCAGTTTTTCATTGCGGTCGTCCAGTTGGACACGAACCTTGGCGCGACGGAGTTCATCCGCGACCGACTGGGCATAGGTCAGGTGCTTGTCACTGATGGGCAGCACGACGGCCTGCACGGGCGATAACCACACGGGAAAAGCTCCCGCGTAATGCTCAATCAATACCCCAAAGAATCGCTCAATGGAACCCAGCAGGGCGCGATGCACCATCACCGGGGTGTGCGCCTGACCGTCTGGTCCGACGTACTCCAAGCCGAAGCGCCGCGGCAGGTTGAAGTCGAACTGCACGGTGGTGAGCTGCCAGGGCCGGCCGATGGCATCCACCAGCTTGATGTCAATCTTCGGTCCGTAAAACACCGCCTCACCGGGCATGTATTTGAAGGGGACATTCATGCGCTTGAGCGTATTCATCAGCGCGCTTTCCGCCAGGTTCCATTCCTCCACGGTGCCCGCGTAATGTTCGGCATGCTGCGGATCACGAGCGGAGAGTTCGACCTGGTAGCTGTCGAAGCCAAAAGTTTCCAGCACCAGTAAAGCGAACTCCACGCAAGCCTGAACCTCGGCCTCAAGCTGGCCTGGCATGCAGAAGATGTGGGCGTCATCCTGAGTGAATCCGCGCACCCGCAGCAGGCCATGCGTCACTCCCGAGCGCTCGTAGCGGTAAACCGTGCCGAGTTCCGCCAGCCGCATGGGCAGCTCGCGATAGCTGCGCGCCCGCGATCTGTAAATCAGAATGTGGCCGGGACAGTTCATCGGCTTGAGCTGGTACTGGTCGTTTTCAACGTCCATCACGCCGAACATGTTTTCGCGATAAAAGTTCGTGTGCCCGCTCGTCTCCCACAGATGCAAGCGCATGGCGTGGGGAGTAAAGACCAGGTCGTAGCCGCGCGCGGTTAGCTCGGCCCGCAGCCAATCTTCAATTTCCCGGCGAATCACCCCACCCTTGGGATGCCAAAAGACCAGCCCCGGGCCGGCGTCTTCCTGAATGCTAAACAGGTCCAGGTCCTTGCCCAGGCGGCGATGGTCACGTTTCTTGGCTTCCTCGATCTGGTGGAGATAAGCCTCCAGGTCTTTCGGGCTGAAGAACGCGGTTCCATAAATGCGCTGCATCGGATGCGAGCGCTCATCACCCTTCCAATGCGCCCCCGCCACGCTCAAAAGCTTGAAGGCCTTGATCCGCCCCATGGAGGGAACGTGCGGCCCGCGACAGAAGTCCAGAAATTTGCCGGTGCGATAGGCGGAAAACACGGCGTCGGCTTTTTCCTGAATCAGTTCACACTTCAGGAACTCACCCATCTGTTCGAAAAGCTTCAGCCCTTCGGCCTTGGGGAAGTAGACGCGCTCGTTGGGCAAGTTGGCTTTGGCGAGCTCCTGCATCTTCGCCTCGATCTTCTTCAGATCATCTTCCGCGAAGGGAGTCTCGCGATAGAAATCATAATAGAAGCCGGTCTCNNAGCCAGCAAATGAGCCGAGGAGTGGCGAAGGGTTTCCAGGGCTTCCGGAGAAGCAGGGGTGATGAATTGAATGGGGCCGCCCGCTTCAAGCTTGGTTGCGAGGTCGAAGAATTCGTCGCCCACCTTTGCCGCCAGCGCGTCGGCAGCCAGACGCGGGCCGATCGACTGCGCAACCTCCAGCGCGGTTGTGCCTTGGGGAAACTCTCGGGTCGCCCCGTCAGGAAAACTTATCTGTATGTTAGCCATTGCTCAGATTGCGTCCTGCGTACAAAATGCAATTCTTAACTATAGCAACTAGCAGACCAAATGGTCAAACGCGGAAGCGCGGACGGGTGCACGGCTCAAAAGTTACA
>PMYF01000309.1:0-3711 GCA_003171295.1 Acidobacteriota bacterium
CGCGTCGTGAGTCCCGAAACCTTTCAGACGTTCGGCCCCGGCCAGGAGGGCGTGCTGCTGGTGAAGGGACCGAGCGTGATGATGGGCTATCTGGACGAGCCGGAAAAAACCCGCCGGGTCATGTGGGAAGATGGCTGGTATATCACCGGCGACGTGGCGCAACTCGACGACGACGGCTTCATCACGATTACCGACCGTCTTTCGCGCTTTTCCAAGATTGCCGGCGAGATGGTTTCGCACGTGCAAGTGGAGGAGGCGCTGCACCGCGCGCTCGGCTGCCTGGAGCCCCGCCTGGTAGTGACGTCGGTTTCCGACGATCAGAAAGGCGAGCGCTTCGTGGTGCTGCACATCGAGCTGGGGATGGGAGTGGACGAACTGCTCAAGCGCCTGCGTGATTCCGGATTACCCCCCTTGTGGGTACCGCGCCGGGAGCATTTTTTCCCGGTCGGCGCGCTGCCCACCCTCGCCAGCGGAAAACTTGATCTGAAACTGGTGAAGGAAACCGCCCTGCGGCTTACCGCCGAGGTAGCGGTAGAGAACTAGCCTCCCCGGACCGTCAGCCTTCAACTCCCAGGCTGCGCAGGTCACCCTCCAGTTGCGCTGCGTTCAGAAATTGAATCGTGTGTATGCCGAGCTGCCGCGCGCATTCCAGATTGACCGGGCGGTCGTCGATGAAGACGCACTCTTCCGGCGCCCGTTGCGAGAGATCGAGCGCCAGGCGATAGATCTGCGGGTCGGGCTTTTGGACACCCAGGAAGCAGGAGCTAAAGAAAACCGTAAAGTAGTTCCGCAATCCGAACTTCTCAATGCGATAAAGGTTCAGCTCGCGCGATTCGTTGTTGAGAGTGGCCAGCAAGACCTGGCGGGTTTGCGCCAGTCGTGCCACCACTGCGAGCGACCCGGGGATCGCCTTGGATTGCGCGAACATGAACTCGCGCACGGCTTGTTTCGGAAAGCTGCGCGGCCGGTAAAAGATCGTGCGGTCGAGATAAGGGCTGATTTCGAGCTGCCCGGTGTCGAGGCTCGCGCCCACCCGTTGGTGCCGGTCTTCAAAATCCTCGCCCTCCAGACCGAATTGCTCAACAAGCTTGTCCCGCGCGCTGCGGTCCCAGCCGTTCGTGAGCAAGACGCCACCCACGTCGGAAAATACGGCGGAGATTTTGGGCACGTGACGCCTCCGGTGAGTTGGCGGGCTCTCTCATTTACCCCAGCCAGCTCGGGTTGGAATGCGTGCCGTCGAAGTCGAAGGTGGTCTTGAAGGGCTCGAACTCGCCCCGCGCCCCGGCGGCAGCGGTCTTGGCCAGGAGCGCCGCCACTTCCGGCTCGCCGAGCCGCTTGAAGGTGCGCGCGGCTTCTAGTCCCTGCTGCAGCCGCTCCAGCGATTCGCATCCGTTGATGACCACAGAAGTCGGCAAGTTCATGGCATAGTGCAGGCACTCGATGGGTGTCACCGTTTTGCTCTTCAGGATGATGCCATTGGCCAGAGGCTTCATCCCCAGTACGCCAATGCCATGCTCGACCAGCACGGGCACGACTTTTTTCGCAAAGCTCTTGAAGTGCGCGTCCATGACGTTAAGCGGCATTTGCACGGCGTCAAACGTAAAGCCACGCTGGAACGCGGTGTGCAACATCTTCAGGTGGATATCGGGATCTTTGTGGCCGGTGAAACCGAGGTAGCGAATCTTGCCAGCTTTCTTCGCGGCCAGCGCGGCCTCGAGTGCGCCGCCCGGACCAAGTATACGGCCGGGGTCGCCCGGGCGGATGACTTCGTGAAACTGCACCAAATCGATCGTTTCAACCTGCAAGCGCCGCAGACTTTCGTCGATCTGCTGCGCGGCAACGGCCTTCACCTGGCCGTCGATTTTGGTCATCAAGAAGACCTTTTTCCGGTAGCCGTCCCGGAGCGCCTTGCCCATGCGGATCTCACTCGCGCCGTCGTTGTAATCCCAGCAGTTGTCCAGGAAGTTGACGCCGTTGTCGATAGCGGTGCGGATGATGCGGATGCTTTCCTGTTCATCGTGCTGGAGGCCGATGTGATACCCGCCGAGTCCCAGCAACGAAACCTTTTCGCCGCTCCGGCCCAGCATGCGATAAGGCATTTCACCGCGAGGTGCCGCCACACTCGGTGCGGCCAGAATGTTCCCGGAGATGGCCGCTTTGGCGCCCGCGACACCCAGCGTCATCCTCCCCAGGAACTCGCGGCGATTCTGCTTTGTGGAGTCCATCGAATTGCCTCCCCCCGGAAGTGGTTTTGGATTAGACCTTTCAGCCCGGCCACAGGCTCGCGCCAGCGAGGGCGAACCGGCCACACGCCCGGCTGGCCCCAAGGCAAAGCCGAGTGCGGTCATGCCTTCGCTCGGACCGTACCCGGCTGGCGAAGCCTATGGGCCGCTCACACTACAATGGCCGCCTTCAGAATCGACGAACTGCGCCAGTTCAGTCCCATACTGCTGCTTCTTGGGGGGCATGCTGAACTGCACGCCCTTTTGAGTCATCTCCCGATGAAACTCCTGGAGATCCGCGACTGTGAAGCCCAGTTCGACCCCTCCTGCCGGGTTCTTCGCCGAGGCAGGATGCAGCGCAAGGGTGGTCTCGCCCGTCACGAACTCGCTCCACCCCGGCGATTGGAATTTCAGGGGTAAACCGAGCACATCCCGGTAGAATTTGACTGCCCTGTCCATATCCGCCACGAACTTGATCACATAGGTCAGCTTGCTGGCCATACGTCCTCCTTCTCAAGTTGCGGCCCGTACATCATGGGCAGGCGTGGCGGGGGAAGCCCCAACCGTGACCGCCACTCAGTTGCTCGCGGGGATGAAAGACTCGAGCGCCGCGCCGAAGAGGCGCTTATACTTTTCATATTTCTCTTCCACGCACCAACCGGTGTAGATGAAGACGATGGGGCCGCGGCGGAGCACGGTCACGCGGGTCAGCAGGGAGCCCAGGTCGTCAGCGGTGCTTTTCATAAGCGCGTCTTCCAGGCTGCGGCCCTGGGAGTCGAGGTGCTGCCGCGTCACGAGCGTGCCGTTGTTGCCCTTAATGTAATCGTTGATGACTTTAGCGAGCGGGGTCTCGGCCGCGGCTCGGATGTATTGCACATTGATCCCCACGTCGTCCGCGCCGCCGGGCGCGAATTCCGCGATCGGCACGGACCCTTCGCTGTCATGGGCGAGCTGGGAGGGGTCAACTTCGCTCAGGTGGGACTCCCAGCCGCTGGGAATGGAGATACTGAAACTGAATTTGCTGTCGCCGAAGGGGGTGAACTGATGCGCTCCGAAAGTCTTGCTGAATTCCTCGGAAGCGAGCAGGCCGCCGAAGGGAAGCTGTTCCTGCGCCGTGGCCGCCGCTTGCGGCGCCGGCGGGAAAGCCCAAGCCGCCTCCCAGCAAGTGGAGAACCCCCCCAGGAGCATCGTCAATCCAGCCGCCAACGCGGCAGTCCGCGAGCGTTGCATTTCTGGCCTCCGGGTTGTGCTGTTTGCCCCAAAAACGACTGGAAGGAATTGTAAGCCCGCGCCGGGCGGGCGTCAATGGCGCCGCGAACCACGCCGGGGCGCCCTGCTATAATCAGCTTCAGATTCGACACGGGTCGGCATTGGGCCGCGAGGTGTGCTATGCCTCTGGAATTGAACCAACTGAAAAAGCTCGATGATTACCGCTGGCTCATTCCGCGCGGCACCAAGCCCGGCATGCTGACGGACGCGCTGATTTACA
>PMYF01000309.1:3744-4240 GCA_003171295.1 Acidobacteriota bacterium
GGGCCGCTCGCTCGCCATGCCCGACATTCACCAGGGCTATGGATTCCCCATTGGCGGCGTGGCGGCCACTGACCCGCACCGTGATGGCGTGATCTCGCCCGGCGGCGTGGGTTTCGACATCAACTGCGGAGTACGCTTGCTTACGAGCTCGCTGACGGTCGAGGAAGTCCGCCCCAAGCTTCGCGACCTGGTGAACCAGTTGTTCCGCGACATTCCCTCCGGGGCAGGCCAGAGTGGAAACATCCGTATTTCCTATCCGGACCTCGACAAGGTGCTCGTAGAGGGCGCCACCTGGATGGCGGAACACGGCTACGGCCGCGCCGAGGACCTGACGCACTGCGAGGAGAGCGGCGCGATCGAGGGCGCAGACCCCGGGGGCGTGAGCGATCATGCGAAAAAGCGCGGCTTGCCGCAGGTCGGAACGCTCGGGTCAGGCAATCACTTCCTGGAAGTCCAGTACGTGGAACGCGTGTTCGACCCCAGCCGCGCCGAGGCG
>PMYF01000671.1 GCA_003171295.1 Acidobacteriota bacterium
GGCCACCAACGACTCCTGCAAGAACCCGTACTGGTGCTGAATGCCACGTACGAGCCCATTAATGTTACGGCGGTGCGACGCGCCATTGTGCTGGTTCTGAAGGGTGTGGCAACAGCGGAAGAAGAAGACGGCCAATTCATTCATTCCGCGCAATTTGCCGCCCGCGTACCCTCGGTGATTCGCCTGCTGGAATTCCGGCGCATACCCTATCAGACTCGTGCCCTCTCGCGGAGAAACATCCTGCTGCGCGACCGTCACACCTGCCAGTTCTGCGGACACGTGATGCCCGCGCACGAACTCACGCTGGATCACATCATTCCCCGCTCTCGCGGCGGCCACACCGACTGGGATAACCTGGTTGCGTGTTGCCATCACTGCAACAACCTGAAAGGGGATCGGCTGCCCGAAGAGGCCGGCCTTCGACTCTTACGGCCGCCCCGCCCCTTCACACTCCACACCAGCCGCCAAATCATGCGGATGCTAGGGCGCTCCGATGAGCGCTGGCGGAAATACCTCTTCTGCTGAATTCGTTTTGCTGATTCCTCTTGCTGTGCCCGAACGGGAGAGCCGCTGCCGTTAGTGGCTAGCGCCGCTTGGCTTGAGCGCGTGGGGCGTGCAGGTACGGCCGAGTTGAGAGAAGGGGTAAGGGAGTTTCACACCGAGTTGTGCCAGGGGGGGCAAGGTCTGACCCGGTGCGGGGATCCCCGTGGAGCGTGGGCAGGTGACGGGCTGGTGCAACTTCTATTTCGGCTTTGTCCCGCAGTACCGCGAACGGCAAGCGCGCACTGACAGGGCCTTCTTCGCAGGCAGCACTGTTGGTGCGGGCCAGTGCCGCCATTAGCGGGACCCTGGCGGCAGGGCGAAAGATCAACACACGACCTGAGCCGCTTCGCCTTTCAAGGCAGCCAGCAGCGGCTTAAGCCGGGCGACCTCGTTCTGCAGTGCGCGATAGGCATCCGCCGCGGCGCGGGACTGTCTCTGCCGGGCCAGCGTTTCTATATGTAGGGCAGCATGAGCAACAGTGCTTGCCATGACGTTTTCTGCTGCCACTCGGAGGAGACGCGCAGACCACGCCGCAGCGGAGAGATCTCCGATGGCGAGTGAAACTTGAATATCGTCCAGCAAGGTTGGGCAGGCTGCCTCGAGAATGCCGGCAAGTTCAGCCAGGAATCCCGTGTCGCCGCCCACCGCGGCCAATGCCTGGGCGCGGTCCAATGGGCGAGTTGCTAATTCCATCTTTTTCCTCCTTGGCTTGGAACCGAGAGGGCACACAAGTTGACTCCGAGAATATAACCACTATATAAGATAAGTAGCTGTGCACGGTTAGGACATCCGGGTTTTTTCGGATTATTGCATCCGCTGAATACGGACGTTGGTTTGCGTCGCCGGTCAGTGCTCCGGGCTCGACGCATGCGAATCGCCAAGTTGTGATGGAGATGGCGCCCGCCAGAGGGGGGCGGTCTCCGCAAAACTACGGATTCTCAACCCGCGCCGCGTGGTTTCCAATGACCCCAGACACATTGCAGTAAGTGGCAAGGTAGTCATGAGCGTAGCACAATCGCTCATTCCTGCTACTGGAAGGCAATCTTGTGTTGTGGTGCATTAACTCCGACCCGTTATGGTGACATAAGCATATACTGGAGCGTGAACGCCGGGCGACCTGCCCTCTTCGTGAAGGTCCCCTTATGGCAATGACAACGGTGTTGCTGGCAGATGACCACGCAATCGTGACAGAAGGCCTCGAAGGGCTGCTCAAGCCTCACTTCAAGTTGCTGGGAACGGTCCATGACGGCCGCGCCTTGGTGTCGGCCACGAACCAGTCGCGGCCGGACGTTGTTGTGACCGACATCTCGATGCCGCTATTGAATGGACTCGAGGCTGTCCGTCAGATCAAAAAGCTGCTTCCCCGGACCAAGATCATCGTCCTCACCATGCACGGCGAGCCCGAAATGGCCGTGGAGGCTTTCCGCGCCGGTGCGTCTGCCTACCTACTCAAGATCTCTTCCGGCGAAGAACTGGTCAGGGCGATTGAGGAAGTCTCGCAGGGCAGAGCTTACCTCTCTCCCCTGATCACCCGGGATCTCCTCAGTATCATGATTGAAGCGAGGGGTGGTTCGACGGGCAAGGGGTCCAGGATCACGCCGCGCCAACGCGAAGTGCTGCAGTTGATCGCAGAGGGGCGGACCATGAAGGAGGTCGCCTCGATCCTGAACATTTCGCCGCGGACAGCGGAAACCCACAAGTACGACATGATGGAAATCCTCGGGGTGAAGACTACTGCGGCGTTGATCCAATACGCCCTGCGCGAAAGGCTGGTTAGCTGAGACCCGCGCTTATCGCAGCCCCGCGGAAGGCAGGTAACACACCAGGAGGATTGGAGTTCGATGCCGCCGTGGGAGCGAAGTGACGGTCAGGAAGTGGGTTAAGGCGTTGGGGCTCCAGGGTTCCGTGTTTTGGATCGGGACGGCAGACTCGAGGGAATCAACCCCGCACCCTCCACATGGCCGGGGGGATACGAAGCCGCCGTCATCGGGTGAGCTAAACGACTGCTTCAAGCACTCAAAGTCACAACGCTTTTTCTGAGACTCCGCTTAGAGAAACTGGCTGGCACGGTCGCCGCGGCGGGACGCCCGCCCATCTTAACGGTGCACCGAACGGCTGCGGGCTCAGGACCGCAAATCCTTTTGCGAGCTCTAGGGCAGGCGCATGCTGACCTTCTTTCAGTTGAGTTGTCTACCCAATCGGCTGCGAAGTCTGGACGCCCTGCCCACCACTTGCTTCCCCGTTGAAAGGCTCTGCCGGATTCCCCACATCGAGGGCACGATGTGTTCTTGCAATAGACCTGCAATTACTTGTAGTGATGCGCGACTTCCACAATCGGGCTGCCTAATTGACGGCACCGCTGCTTGCGATCTCCATTCCTGTTGAGGGAGTGTCATATGGCGATCCGGAATTCCATTTCCAGGGCAAAAATCAGTAATCCTCGCTCGGGCCACAACCGTTTCCACCTGGCCCCACGCCTGGTTCGAGTCCTGTGCGGTGCGGCTGCCTTGCTGATGGTGTTTCCGCACTTGTCAACTTTGGGCGCCACTCGAATTCTGGCGAGCCGGAACGCCCCACAGCCTCCCTTGCGACATCTGACGAAAGTCGAAGAAATCCGGAACCTATCGAGACAGGAAGCGGCCCGCGGTTATCCGGTTCACGTTCAGGCCGTCGTTACATTTGCAGACCTGGACCGGCAGATTCTGTTCGTTCAGGACCGAACGGGCGGAATCTTCGTCGACGTGCCCTTGGAATCCACCCTGTCGCTAAAGGCTGGTGAACTTGTTGATATAAAGGGGTCCACGGAGATTCCCGATTTTGCTCCCAATATTGGCAAGGCGCGCGTCAGAATGGTTGGGCACTCCGCGCTCCCGGCCCCTATTCGTCTCTCCGCCGAAAGTCTCGAATCCGTCACCAGGGACTGCATGTGGGTGGAGGTCGAGGGAGTCGTGCGCTCCCTTGAGGTCAAAGGAGTATCGCAGTATGCACGCCAGTATTGGGAGCAGGATATCTCCACACCCAAATTCCGTACCCCTAACCCAAC
>PMYF01000720.1 GCA_003171295.1 Acidobacteriota bacterium
AGAGCGGCATGCCGATCACGCGTTCGCAGGCACGCTCGGCCTGTGGGAGGCTTCCCGGCGCGTAGCCGAGAGAGTGGTAAGCCTTCTGGAGATGAATGGGGAGCGGGTAATGGATGGCAGTCTGCACCCCACGTTCTTCCAGCTTGGCGCGCACGGCGTCGCGGTCATCGACATAAACCACAAACAAGTGATCAACCCTCTCGCCGCCCAACTCGCCCTGCTGCAGCTCCAGGCGGGCGCCAGCCAGAGCTTGACGATAGACTCCGGCAAGCTCGCTGCGCCGCGCGTTCCATTCCTCCAGCCGCGCGAGCTTGAGGCGCAGAATTGCGCCCTGGAAGCCGTCCATCCGGTAGTTGTAGCCGATGTGGTCGTGCGCGTAGCGGCGCGCCTCACCGTGCGAGCGCAGGGTGCGAGCCAGGGCCGCGACTTCATCATCGCTTGTGGTGAGCGCGCCACCTTCTCCGTAGCCGCCCAGGTTTTTGGTGGGATAGAAGCTGAACGCGGCGGCTTTTCCGATACTGCCCACCCGCTTGCCGTGATAGCGCGCGCCATGGGCCTGGCAGGCGTCCTCGATCACGGCAAGCGTGTGGCGCGAAGCAATCTCCAGAATCGCGTCCATCTCGGCAGGCAGGCCGTAGAGATGCACGGGCAGAATAGCGCGGGTATGAGAGGTAACGGCTCCGGCGATCTCGGCGGGAGCGATGTTGGCCGTGCGCGGGTCGATATCCACAAACACCGGCTTGGCGCCCGTATAAGAGATGGCCTCCGCCGTGGCGATGAAAGTATTCGGCGTGGTGATCACTTCATCACCAGGCTTAACGCCCGCCGTCAGGAGGGCAAGATGCAAAGCGCTGGTCCCGGAATTCACGGCCACGCAATGCCTCACGCCACAGTAGGCCGCAAATTCCTGCTCAAAGGCCTCGACTTCTTCGCCTAGGACGAAGGCTGCCCGGCGTCCCACCCGGTCGAGCGCGGCTAGGACCTCCTCGCGCAAGCCGGCATATTGGGCCTTCAAATCGAAGTAGGGAACAAGCATCGAAAACCTCAGAGTGGAGTGGTTGAAGCTGACGCGCTAGCGATGGGCAGGCAGGGGCATGGCTATGCGCCCCTGCCGGGAGCGCCAGCCNNGTCAGGCTGCCTCCCGGGGAACTTCCGGAGTTTCTTCCGGGAGAATTTCGAAGGTGGTCTCGAGTTTGGCGGTCTTTGCAATCATCGCGCCGACTGAACAATACTTCGTTTCCGACAGGTGAATGGCCGTCCTCACGGCCTCCGGGTCGATCTGGCCGCGCAGCCGGTGCTTGATTTCCACGCGCGTGAAATAGGCCGGCGGCTCGGAGTTCTGCTCCGCGCGCAGCTCGATTTCATAACTCGTCACCTTCTGGCGCTTCTTGCGCAGAATGCTGATCACGTCGAAAGCCGTGCAGCCGCCCAGCGCCAGCAGCACGAATTCAATGGGCTTGGGGCCGCTGGCGCCGTCCGCGTCGTCCATGACGAAGGCGTGGCCAGTGCCCGATTGGGCAACGAACTGGCGGCCGGTGCCGGGGATGGTGGATAAACGCAATTTGCCTTCAATCATGTGTCTCCTCAATCCGGGTGCCGCCCGCGACCGGTGGGGCATCAGAGGGGCCGGCAAGCCGCACCCACGTTCCAGGAATTCGCGAGTCGGTCGTGGTTCAGTAGCGCCGCTCTAGGAGCGGCGAAGTTGTTGAGAATTCGAAGCCGCCGATCATCGAGCGGCGCTACAAAGAAAGATAGCAGACAATCTCCCTACCTCACGTGTCGAGATCAATTTGCGGGGCGAAGTTACACGCCAGCCTTCCTGGAGTCTGACCCGCGGTTCCCTTACTATTCTATGGCCTTCGAGGCTCGCCCCCAAGCTGCATTTCAGGGAGGGGGAGCAGCTGTGGCAAATCGTATACCGGAAGCCCTTTCGCGGCCAGCCGTGCCACCCGGCCTGAGAGGTGCCAGCGGCAGCCGGCGAACCACTGCCCCCTCGCAGGAATAATCCCAGCATAAGTCAGGCAATGGTATTGTGTGCAGAACAGGTCAGGTCTATATTACCTTGCCACCGGAAAACGAATTGGATTTTCCGGCTGCATCGGAACTATTCAGGAGGATCGAGGATGAGGAGATACATGCGGTTAGAGCATTTCATTCGGCACTTTTTCAGGCTGCCGCTGCTGTTGGCCTGCGTCGTCATAGGGTTGGGCAGCCCGGCGCGCATGCGTGGGCAGGAAGTTAAGGTCTATGTTTCATCCGAAGCCGGCGCCCGGCTCTCCGCCCAGCCAGGCTTGCATTTCGAGAGCCAGTCCAAGGCGCAAGCTGCCGTCTTTACGGTCAAGGACAGTGTGCGGTACCAGAAGATTGATGGCTTTGGCGCTTCGCTACTGGAAGCGGGCTTGATGTGCATCAACACTCTTCCCGCGAACAAGCAGGAAGAAGTTCTGCGCGCGCTGTTTGATCCCCAGCAGGGCGCAGGGTTCTCCGCCATGAAGACGGTCATCGGCGCGACGGACTTCCAATCGGCCGGTCCCTTCTTCACTTACGACGAAACGCCCGGCGATGTGGCGATGAAGAACTTCTCCATTGCGCGTGACCTGGGACCGAGCGGGGAAATCACCTTCATCAAGAGGGCGCGGCAGTATGGGAAATTCGCTCTGCAGGCGCCCATGGACTACCCGCCGGACTGGATGCTCACAAATGTGCAAGACCAGAAGAAGCAAGATGTTGATCCTAAGTATTATGACGCGCTGGCGCTCTATTACCTGCGCTACCTAGAAGCGTACAAGAAGAACGGGGTCTTCATTGATTATCTGAGCCTGTTCAACGAGCCTGGGGTCTACACGAAGATAAACTACAACGAAATCCGCGAACTGCTGAAGAACCATGTAGGGCCGCTGCTCGCGAAATCCGGGATCAAGACCAAGATCCAGTTGAGTGAGGCGCCCACGCGGGAGAATGCCTCCCAGAACTATCACCTCGCCCTGGATGACCCCGAGGCCCTGAAATATGTCAGCGGGCTTGCCTATCACGGCTATGACTGGACCAAACCGGGAGCATTCCAGAAGATTGCCGCGATCCATGCGAAATACCCGCAGTTCCCGATGTGGATGACGGAAGTCTGCCATGCCTATGAGATAGGCGAGTCCCGCAGCCTGCCCATGCCGCTTTACGATTTCAAGGACGGCGACGTGTGGGGGAACATGATTCTGTCGGACCTGGAAGCGGGCGCCTCCGGCTGGATCTACTGGAACATGGTGCTGAATGAAAAAGGCGGCCCGTGGCTGATTTCCCCCGTGCACGAAAATCCTGACCCCAACGAACAGCACCCGGTTGTGATCGTGGACAGCAAGACGCAGAAGATCACCTATACGGGGCTCTACTATTATCTGGCGCACTTCAGCAGGTTTGTGCGGCCGGGAGATTATCGCGTGGAGACCACCGGAAAGGTTGAAAAGGTGCGTAGCATGGCTTTCCGGGGTCCGGATGGCAAGCTTGTTTTGCAACTTGTAAACAGCCGGACCGAATCCGTCGAGGCCCAAGTCAAGTGGCGTGACCGGGCGCTGCCGGTGAGCCTGCCGGGAACCTCGCTCAGCACGCTGATTTGGCACGAATGAAGGTTGTCCCGGCCCGGCCGATGGTTCCCCGGCAGATCTCCGCTTGGGGTTTGCCGGGGTTATCCCCGCGCACGGACCGGAGCCCCCGGTTCGTGGCAGCGCGGGGGCTCAACCTAGCCTTCGGGAATTCAGGTTATACTTGCCTTGGCGCTCGGCGGCCGGCGCCGGGCTGCCCGCCTCCTC
>PMYF01000584.1 GCA_003171295.1 Acidobacteriota bacterium
ACGCCAGAGCTCGACCACCGGGCCGACCGTAACGTCAAGGGCGCCGCCGGAAAGCTCCGAGATGCGCAGGGAGCTTTCCAGAACCTTGAACATTTCCGGGCTGACGACGCGCGGGCCGCTCCCGCCCTCCCGCGAGAGCTGCGTAAGTTCGCTGTCGTCCCGGTAGTCGCTGAAAATCTGCTCCAGATCCTCCACGCGGTCAAAGACGGCGTTGGCGGCCTTCTGCGCTTCCGCTTCATTCGCGGCATAGAACTTCAGGTGCAGCGTGGTGCCCATGCGCGGCAGTGAGAACTCGTACACGTCCTGGCTTTCACGGGTTCGGGAGTACAGGCGAGCCGACGCGGAGAGAAGCACCGGAAGCAGTGCGAGGCCCGCCAGACGGCAAGACCGGCGGGTTGAGGCAGGGGAAGCGTACGTTTCCCGCGGTGGGAACATAAGCGTCACAAATTCAGGTGTTGCGGCCAGTGACCATCATGGAAGGTGCTTGGTAAGAGGAGGAATCCACCACCCCAGCACGCAGCCGCTGACTTATGCCTGTCTGGCCCGGTGCAAAGAACGTCGCATCAAGCAGCGTCCATCTACCCGTTCAGGCGAAGCCCTTTCAGGTATTCAAAACTAGTCTTGATGGCCTCCAGCGGGGGGACGTCGCATTGATCCTGCTCAACGATAATGTGCTTTGCTCCCGCTTCACCCACGTGCGCGAAGATTCCCTGCCAGTCAATCCGGCCCTGGCCGACCGGAGCGAACGGGTTAACCTTTTCCTTGGGGTCTTCGTGGGGGTTGATCGTCACGCCTTTTTTGATGTCCTTGATGTGGAGAAGCAGAAAACGTCCCGGGTAATTGCGCCAGTAGGCGAGCGGATCCTGGCCCGCATAAATGGCCCAGAAGATGTCCATTTCCATCTTCAGCAACTGGGGATCGCAGCGCTTCAGCATGAGGTCATAGCCGGACGCATCGCCCTTACGCTCGAATTCGTGGAAGTGATTGTGGTAACAGAATTGGATCCCCGCGCCGGCGGCAAGCTTGCCACAATCGTTGTAGAGATCGGTCCGGCGTTTCCAGGTCTCCGAGTCAAGGCGGGGGTTGTCTCCCACCACCGCATAGCGGACCCCATATGCATGCGCCTCTTCTACCGTCTTTTTCCAGTCTTCCAAGGTCTTCGGGTTTTCAAAGTAACCGCTGGGGGCCGTGAGGCCGGCGGCGCGCAAGGCATCGTTCAGCGTTTGCGGCTTGAGGCCCGGCGCGATCTCAACTTGCTGGTATCCCGCAGTGGCCACTTGCTTAAGAGTGCCCGCAGGGTCTTTCTTGAACAGCTCGCGCACCGTATAGAGTTCCAGCCCGATGGGGCCGGACCAGGCAAGCTTTCCTGCTCCCCACACACCTCGCGCGGCTACTGCGGAGCTGGCAGCAGCTCCCACAAGCGCCCTTCCCAGAAAACCCCGCCGTGTCATCATAGTTCGCCTCCTCAGGCAAGTCGCCAGGTGAACCCGGATTTGCATCTTGGGTTCCCGGCCGACCGGTAACATACTGCCGCCCGTCTCTGATTGCAAGAGTTCGCTGGGGCGGTCCGAACCCGGTTCTTCCCGGGACCAGGGAGGAAGCCAGTTCAAATTTGGCAGCATACGAATGTTCGCGCCGCCTCGGGGATTTGAGAACTCGCCGGGTTGATGTAGACTCCCAACGACGAGTTTAAGAGGTCGGGCAGCCCGCACGGCTTTTGGCGCCGGGCCTCTCGACGAAGGGGTCAAACATTTCCGCCAACCGCGATTGGCTTCCGAGGACAATACATGCGCAAACTTCCGAAAGATCGAATGACGGCGCGCCAGCGCATTGAGTGCACCTTGCGCGGCGAACTGCCGGACCGAGTCCCAGTCTTTGACCTGATTCAGCACCTCCCCCTCATCGAATACGTGACGGGTGAGAGAATCACACCGCAGAATGGTTTGGATCTGCTGTGCAAAACGATCGGGGAACGGTTGGATATCACGCGCGGGATTGCCGCACCGGTGGAAGAAAAGTTGATCCGCCAGGCGGACGGGTTCGTTTACAAGCAGGAATGGTGGACGACCTGGTTGATTGAGCGGCCCTTCAGCGATGTCCAGGGTTTGCTCGACTACATTCCCCGGAACATTGAGGAGATCCACAACCGTCGCCTTGGTGACATGTTCACCTTCGCGGGCAAGAGCAATGTGTGGGGGGCGTCATCCAAATCCCCGCGCGAGCAGTATCTGGAGTTGCAGGAGAAGGTGGGCGAGAACACCGTGATATTTCCCAACGAGAGCCCCGTGGGATTGGACACTGCGCACGTGCGGGCGGGTCTGGATTTGCTGTCGTACGCCATCGCGGAGAACCCGCAACTGGTATCGGATTGGCTGGAAGCGCTGAACTGGGCAGAAATCCAGCGCGTTCACGAGACGGCCGATCCCGCGCTCGCGCCGGTGGCGCTGGTCTTTTCCGACATTGCCGGCACCGATGCGATCATGTTCTCACCTGCCTTTCTCCGTCAGGAATTCTTCCCTCGCCTGGCGAAGCTGGTGAACGCCTGGCATGAGCACGGAATAAAAGTGATCTACCACTCGGACGGGAACCTATGGCCCGTCCTGGAGGACTTCCGCCAAGCGGGGATTGATGGCATCAATCCTCTCGAGCCGCTATCGAAGATGTACGCCGGGGATGTCCGTAAGGCTTTCCCGGATTGGGTGTTGATGGGCGGGATCGACGCCTCGCAATTACTCCCTTTTGGAAGCGAAGCGGAAGTCCGGGAGGCGGTCCGCAAGACCATCAACGACGCGGGGACGACGGGACGCCTCTGGATCGGCTCGACGACGGAGATCCACCCGGCTGCCAAACTTCAGAATGTCCTGACCATGTGGGATGAAATCGAGAAGCACGGCTACTACGAAGCCTGCGCAGCGTAACGAAGTCCCCCGACGCTCAATCGTCTGGGTGGGGCCGAATCAGATGATCAGAAGGGGCCAACCCAAGTTGACAAAACCACTTAGTATTTCAACTCGCGCCGAAATCACATACTCAGGCATATGTAGCACTACGGCGGGAAATTCATGCGGCGCAAGAGGTTCTGGAAGCGCGGGTCCGGGCGCAGGTGATCGCGACTACGGCGCTTCCCAATCGAGGGCGTAGATTTCCTGGCTACCGACGTCGCGCACGAACAGAGGAGAATCATCCGGTGCAAGGCCCATCCAGTTTGTTAATTCACTTCCGTTGGCAAGTCGCAAATCTTTAAGGCTCGCTAGCTGTTCCACCTTTCGGTCGCTGATCCGCACCCGATACACCACGGGACCCGTTTCCATGTCACTCTTAAAGTAAACATACCTCGAGTCTCGCGACCAATTAAGCCAGCCCACACCCAGCTGGGCCTTGATCAATACGGTTCTCCTTCGGGCATTCACATCGTAGAGCGCCAGCGATGTGACATCGTCAACGGGTTGGGCGACGACGAAACGCCCATCGGGCGAGAGCTGGGGACTGATCAGCCCCTCGCTTCCAGGGAGGATCGAAACGTGACGTGTTTTTAAATCCAGCGAGTAAACCCCGATTGGGTTCGGTGAGGTCGAGCTGCCCGGCCGCGGAGTGAATACCCCGAAAATCAGTGACTGACCATCTGGAGACCAGCTTGCGCCTCCTTCCAAGTCCAGCTCATCCGCCCCCAGTTCGTCCGCGCTGGCGCCGTCAGCGGAGATCATGTTGATCTTCCACCCCTGAGGTGACCTCCTCATGAAGGCGATACGCTTGCCGTCGGGCGACCAGTTGGAGTAGCCTGCCGCCCTGGGTGGGAAGGTGAGCTGAAGGCGCTCGCTGCCATCCACTTTGCTACGCCACAGAGTGCCTTCCGGGTACATAACATAGGCTATCCAGCCTCCGTCCCTCGAGAAGCTCACTCCCTCCGCCGAGAGGCCCGCAAGGTAAGGAACGACCTGCCGGGTTCCCGCGTCGTAACGCACCAGTTGGCCACGGTCCACTTCACCCACCGCGAAAATTCTTTTTCCGTCTTTGCTCGGAACGGGGTTAGAGAACAGAAGTGGACCGTTGGTCAGTTGAATCGGCTCGGTGCGAGTCCTTCCGAAGAATCCGCGCTTTTCCCGAACAGCCCAAAGATTCCGAAGGTCATTAAAGACGAAATACCTTCCATCCGGTGTCCAGTTGCCGCAACATGATCCCCTTGGTTTGCTCCCCTCGGGTAGCAAAGGATGAAAATTGCTGCCGTCCGCTGAGACTTCCCAGATCTCCAACCCCATCTTCGGAGCATAAGTGCTGAACCGCAAAACCCTTCCGTCGGGTGACCAACGCAGCCTGAAGGGATCGCCGGCGGGGGGCGAAAGTTTGCGCGGCCGGGTTCCGTCGCTTGCAGCTACATATAAGTCCCGGTTATCGCTATAAGCAATGCTTTTCCCATCCGGTGACCAGGTCGCTGCTGCGGCAAGGTAATAGCCTCCGGCTTGGGCTTCGCCCAGCCGGCGCGGCGCTCCTCCTACCAGCGGCAGCGCCCATACCGGCCCGCGACCCGCGGTCTTCAACAGGTCCGTTACGACGAGGAGCTCATCACCCTTGGGGGAGATATCCGCGAGGGTAACGCTCGGCAACGTCGGGGAAAGGGGCACGATCTCTCCCCCGCTCGCCGACACCTGGTATATGGCAGATTGTCCGGCCGATGAGGCGTTGAAATAAAGCCTGGAACCGTCGGTAACAATTCCCTCCTTCTGAAGGTCCGAATGCGTGATCTGGACGTAGCCCAGGACCTTGGGTGGTGGCAGCGGACGTGTAAGCAAATAAGTGAACAACGCCGCGGCGACAATCAATCCTATGGACGCAGCCAGCAGCCAGATCCAGCGCTTTCGATGAAGCTTTTCTTGCTGTAGCTGCGCCGTCCCCACCGCCGTGGACTGGGAGGGTGATTCCCGATTTGCCGATGAGGACGCCGGCGCTATAGGCTCCACTGACGCAATCAACCGATAGCCGCAGCGCGGCAGGGTCTCGATATATCGGGGTTTGTCCGCATCATCTCCCAAGGTCTCGCGCAGCTTGTTGATGGCTCTGTTCAGCCCATGGTCAAAGT
>PMYF01000367.1:0-1826 GCA_003171295.1 Acidobacteriota bacterium
GCACTGGCGGGGTTCGTCGATAAGTATCGCATTACCTATCCTATCGGAGTCGATCCGGAACGAGCCCTCGCCGCGCGTTTCGGGACTTTCCAATTTCCGGAGACGTATATCCTGGACCGCCGTGGGCGTGTCGCCGAGAAGGTGATAGGCCCGATCAATTGGGATGATCCCCGAATCCTGAGCTTTGTCCAGGACCTCGCGCGCACCTCAGGGCGGTAGGGGGACTAGCCCCGCGCGCGTGCCGCTGCGGTGCTGCCCGGCTACACTCCTGGGAGCGCCTCGGATTTCAGGGCATTCATCACGGTTCGCCACAAACTGATCACTTCGGTCACCACTTCTTCCTCCGGTACGGCGACCCGCGCTTGCCGATTAAAAAGCTTCGCTTGATAGATAATCCCAGTCAGGTTTGCTGCTAATGCCGGGTCGGCTTCTCCGCATAGCTCTGGTGCTTTCCGGAGTGCTGATTTCTTCGCCATATGCCCCTCTCGTTGCTGGTTGTCGGTTGCCGCGATTCTAGCACACGTGCAATGTGCTTCGGCACCGCCCTTGTCGCCGCGTCCGGTGCTAGCATAATATCAAATCGAGGTGTGGCACAGTGACCGATCCTGTTTGCGGCATGGAAGTGACTTCCCAGAACGCCGCCGGCTCCTGCACATACCAGGGCCGACAATACTATTTCTGTAATGAATCTTGCCTGGAGCGCTTTCAGGCGAATCCCCAGGAATTTCTCGCACCGCCGCAACCTGCCCCGACCCCTTCCGCCCCGGCCAGTGCTTTCTACACCTGCCCGATGCATCCGGAAGTTCAGCAGCGCGGCCCCGGCGCCTGCCCCANNTTCTGGCGGCGCCGTTATTGCTTGTGACGATGGCGGCCATGCTCCCCGCTCCGCACCTGGGGCATATCTTCCCCGCGCCCCTCCTGCCCTGGATCGAGCTTGTCCTGGCTACTCCTGTGGTGCTTTGGGGAGGCTGGCCGTTCTTTGAGCGGGGCTGGGCTTCCGTCGTCAACCGCAGTCTCAATATGTTTACGCTCGTGGCCATCGGTACAGGCACGGCATATCTGTACAGTCTCTTTGCCACGCTCGTCCCGAAAATGTTTCCGGATTCTTTCCGCCTCTCCTCGGGTGATGTCCCGGTGTATTTTGAAGCGGCCGCAGCCATTACCACCCTCGTGTTGCTGGGACAGGTGCTTGAACTCCGTGCCCGGAGCCGCACCAGCAGTGCGTTGAAGTCCCTCCTCAAGTTGGCACCCAAGACTGCGCTTCTGCTTCATGACAACGGTCAGGAAGAGGAGATGATGCTCGACCGCATCCAGCCGGGCGATCGCCTTCGAGTACGGCCAGGTGAAAAAGTACCCGTGGATGGGGTGCTTCTCGAGGGCACAAGTGCAGTTGACGAATCCCTGGTGACCGGCGAACCAATTCCCGTCGAAAAGCGATCCGGGGACCACGTCACGGGGGGCACTGTGAATGGCACGGGTGGCTTTGTGATGCGAGCCGAGCGCGTCGGCAGCGAAACCCTGCTCGCGCAAATCGTGTCCATGGTCGGCCAAGCCCAGCGCAGCCGCGCCCCCATCCAGCGCCTGGCTGACAAGGTTGCAGCCTATTTCGTTCCTACGGTGGTAGGCATCGCGACGCTCACCTTTGTCGTCTGGTCGTTATGGGGGCCGCCACCGCGAATCGCACACGGCCTGCTCAACGCTGTCGCCGTGCTCATTATTGCCTGCCCGTGCGCGCTGGGGCTGGCCACACCGATGTCCATCATGGTCGGCACGGGCCGGGGGGCACTGGCGGGCGTACTCATCCGGAATGCGGAGGCGCTCGAAGT
>PMYF01000367.1:1871-3693 GCA_003171295.1 Acidobacteriota bacterium
TGCCGCCCAAGACCGATCGATTGCGCTTTCCGAGGTCAAGAACTTTCGCTCCCTAACCGGTCAGGGCGTGAGCGGCGTCGTTGACAGCAGAAACGTGGTGGTCGGCAATGCCGCACTCTTCCAGAATTTGAACATCTCCCTGGGCAGCTTACTTCGCGAGACCGAGGACCGGCGCGGCGACGGTGCGACCACCATGTTCCTCGCCGTCGACGGTCAACCGGCGGGGTGGTTCGCCGTCACGGATCCGATCAAGGCTTCCACTTCCGAGGCCATCCGACTACTCCATCAGGAAGGCCTCCGCATCGTCATGCTCACCGGAGACAGCCGAGGCACGGCTGAAGCTGTGGCTCGCAAGCTGGGGATCGACGCCATCGAAGCGGAGGTTCTGCCGGCGCACAAGAGCGAAGTCGTGAAGCAACTTCAGTTGGAAGGCCACACGGTGGCCATGGCCGGCGACGGCATCAACGACGCACCGGCACTGGCACAAGCGCAGGTGGGCATTGCCATGGGGAACGGCGCCGATGTCGCCATTGAAAGCGCGGGCGTTGTACTCGTCAAGGGTGACCTCCGGGGCATTGTGCGCGCGCGCCGGCTAAGCCACGCCACACGGCGCAACATTCGCCAGAACCTTTTCTTCGCCTTCGTCTATAATGCGATCGCAGTACCGGTGGCAGCCGGCGCGCTCTACCCCTGGCTGGGATGGCTGTTGAGTCCGATGCTGGCCGCCGCGGCAATGACGTTCAGTTCGGTATCCGTCATCAGCAACGCCCTGCGGCTCCGCAACGTGGAGATTTGAGGGTCGGCCGAAAAGCGAGCCCCTCATGTGAGACGGCGCCCCGGCCGGCCGCGACAGAACCGAGGCCCGAGGCTCGGACCGTCCCCCGAGGCGAGGAGCGATGACCTTTCTAAAGACCCGCTATACCTTGCAGAAAGACCTGGCGCCCCATGACCTTCATGGTCTCACCGGACTTGCGACGGTCTATGGAATTCGCGGACTCTGGTTTGAGGGTCATGACCTGATTGTCGAATATGACGCCTCACGCATGAACGAGGCGGAAGTGCTGGCCCAGGTCCGCGCGAGCGGTGTTCCCGTGGAGCCTCTCGAACCCATTCCGCCGGGTAGCCTTGACTACGCGGGCGAATTCCGCGATTTCGCCTGGCCGACCGAGGGCCTTTCCCCTGCCAATCAGAAAGCGAAGTGATCTGGAAGCCTGCCCGGCACCTTCCCGTCTTCACTCGGCCATGCACTTCTGCGAAGGCACTCTGCCGAACCGTGTCAGCGTACCTTCGCTGCGGCCGCGAGATCCGACACCGCAAGGATCACCGTTGCTTTGCCGACACCCTGATGAATCGTGGCATAGGCGTACTTCACATCCAGGTTGTGGTCGGCGAGTTTGCGCGTGAGCTTTCCCAGGGCGCCCGGACGGTCCGACACCTGCGCAGCCAGCACGTCCCCCTCCGTGAATTGCAGTCCCATCGCCTCCAGCACCTTTCGCGCCGCGTCGCCGTTGTTCACCACCATGTGAATAGGCGCCACACCCATTTGTTCCGGAACCATCAACCCCACGATATTCACCGCCTTCTCCGCCAGCCGGGAGCACAGTTCTGCCAAAGCCCCGCGCTTGTTCTCCATCATGACTGAAAGCTGCTTGGTAACCGTCACACCCGACCTCCTGTTCTTAGGGCAGCCGCCCGCCACCCCTGAGTAAAATCTGGTACGACTCTACTCACAATCATCTCAGCATGCAATGAAGACCGGACACCCCCCGGCAGTCTAGCCTTCACCCGGCGCACACCTGCCCCAATCCGCCGATAATGAGGC
>PMYF01000915.1:0-503 GCA_003171295.1 Acidobacteriota bacterium
TGCATCGTGTAATGCTTGATGATGCGATCATCAGCCCGCATCAGCAGGGTGTTGATACCGTTCTGCTCCGCCCGGGCCAGAGTTTCCAGGATCTTCTCGGTGTTGAAATACTGCAACATGAAATCCGCTTGATAGACAAGTTCGCCAGCATGGGCAATGCCCGAGATCGGGTCACCGCCGATAATGAGCCGCGAGACCTCATATTTGCCAAGCTTTCCACGCTGCAGGCCCTTGACCGGTTCCTCCGCCTTGCCGGGCGCTGAGGGGTCAACCAGTCGAGCCATCAGGGCTTTATGCTCGTAGCTAATACCTCCCAGCAGAGCACCAGAAAGCCCCAGCGAATTCCGCAACATCTGACGGCGTCCAATTCTGCCCATTTGCGAGTCCTCCTGTACCATTCACCGAAGAAGGTGGTGGTCCGCCCACAGTATACGCGATAGAGACATATCTACCGCACTTCGCATGCCAACCTTTATATCGGTTGTCGCCTGCCCGACCTGCGC
>PMYF01000915.1:521-3222 GCA_003171295.1 Acidobacteriota bacterium
TAGGACACATTGGCCATTGACAAGCGTCCCGGAATGGAATATTCGTGTCTATTCTGCGGATCGCTCCCTCGCCCTGGTGATCCTTGATGCGTAAGCATTTGCTTGCAGGTCCCGACTCCACCCTACGGGTCCCGGTCGACCCCTCGCGTCGAGACTTCATGAAAGGTGCCATGGCCGCAGCCACCGGGCTCATGGCGGCACCGCTCCTGGCCGGGCCATCCCCCAGCGAACTACCCACCGTGGCATTTGGCCAGCATCGTGTTACGCGGCTGATTTCCGGTGGTAACCCGCTTTACGGCTATTCGCACTTTAACGGCCTACTCGATAACTTGATGCGCGAGTACTTCACCGACGAGCAAGTGGTGAAGTACCTCCTCGCCTGCGAGAAGGCGGGCATAAACACCTGGCAGAGTAGCTTCGATACCGCCGCGCAGCGGCAGTTCCCCAAGGTTCGCGCCGCGGGCTGCAAGATGCACTGGATTTGTCTCGCCGATTCCTTGGACGTGAGCGAGAACCCTAATGACCCGCAGACGCTCATTCAGGGAGTCATGAAATGTGCGACCCTTGCCGCGAAGGTGAAGCCCATCGGCATCGTGCACCACGGTGTGACGACCGACAAGCACTAGGCGGCGGGTTCGATTGACCGCCTCCGCGACTTCCTCAACCACGTTCACGACCTCGGCTTCCCGGCGGGTGTTTCCACCCACAATTCCGCCGTGATCGAGTACCTGGAATCCAAGGGCTGGCCCATCGATTTCTACATGGGTTGCTTCTATCGCGTCACGCGTACCGTGGAGGAATTCCAGAAGGAAATCGGCATGGCGCCCGTGGGCGAGACCTACCTATCGACGGACCCCGACCGCATGACCAAGGTGCTACTCCAGGCCAAGCCCGTCTGCCTGGGCTTCAAGATTCTTGGCGCGGGCCGGCACTGCGGCTCGCCTGCAGAAGTGCGGCACTGCTTCGACTACGCCTTCAAGAACCTCAAGCCGACGGACGCCGTGATCGTGGGCATGTTCCCGAAGTTTTCCAACCAGATCGCGGAAAACGTGGAGCACGTGCGCGCCGTGCTGGGGTAGCGGCTGGAGTGACGGAAAACCTCATCCAGAACTACCCAAGCATTTCATAAATGGCTCGCAAAACGGCAGCGCAGACTCAAGCTCCTCGGTCTGCGCTGCTTCTTTTTGCCCGGGTTGAATTCCAGCGGGGATTGGGGCAGGCGGGCAGATTCACGGCTGGCTGGCGCAGACGCCAAAAAGCGACCGTCTGCGCCAGCCCGGGGAGAAGCTCGATCCGAAGGTGAACTTCGAGGGCGAGCAGCTCCATGCTCGTAAGCCCTTTCGGATTAGTGTCCCTGTTCTACTCGGCCAACCTGCCTTGGGAAGCATAAAGTGGCAGCCCTCCAAGCGAGATACTTCGCTCCGCAATGCCCCGCTCAGGATGGGAGGCTAGGCGGCCCGGTAATACCTAATTCGGTTATACGGGACTAGTCGTGCAGGATTATGCTCAAGAGACCACTGTTAACCGTCAACGCGCCGTTGTTCGCGTAATCGATAAAGCCCAGCGTCCGGAACCTGTTCATGAAATGACTGACCCGTGACCGGGTGGTACCGACCATTTGGGCCAGGTGTTCCTGATTGATTCCGGGATGGACAGTTTCGCTTCGGCTTTCCTTGCCAAAATGCGCCAGCAATAAGAGAATCCGGGCCAGGCGCTTTTCGCTGGAGCTGAAAAGCTGATCGAGCAGATCCTCTTCAAATCGAATGTTGCGTGAAAGCAGGTGCGTGACGAACAATTCCGAGATTTCTTGCTGCTCGTGGAGCATACGCACCATCAGCGGCTTCTCGATCCTGTAAAGAGTGCAATCCGTCACCGCGATAGCGGCTGAGATGCGCAAAAGCTGGCCGGCAAGGCATCCCTCACCGAAGAACTCGTTGGCGCCCAGGATCGTGACGATCGCTTCCTTGCCTTGTTGGGATGTCACCGAGAGTTTTACCTCGCCTTGGAGGAGATAGAACACGGAATCCGCAGGGTCTCCCTGCACGAAGATCGTGCGGTTCGCGCCGTATTCCAGAACGGTTTTCCCGAGCGACATTCCTGCGAGAAATGCTGCCCAATCGACGGGCTGAGGCTTCTCGTTTGCTGTAGTAAATGTAGGCTTACCTTTGCCATTGGCCGTGCCAACCTTAGGCTGGCTCTTCTGTGGCGTCATAACACCCTCCGTCTGCTTGCTGAAGATATCGCGGTTCGCGGCGTATTCCAGAACAGTATTCCCGGGGGCGATTCCCGCGAGGGCGGCCTCCCCATCGGCAGGCAGGCTTTTCTTTGCCATAATAACCCCCTTCTGCTGGCTAAGGGCGCGCCCGCGGTATCAGAAGGAATCGGATTTTGGCGACGACCCGGTATCACCTCGCGGGTCGGACTCGCTCCAGGGCAGTTTCACGGTGCGAATGGCCGGCTGACTTGTTATCCCTCGAATGCTTCGTCATCAGCCTGTGGAGTGAGGCGTACTTTGGGGCAATGCTTGATTTCTCAGAAACTCAGTCTCGGCGGATGACCAGCAGAGTGCGGTCGTCGTGGAAGGGAAGGTCGTTGCGGAAGGCATCACAGGCCTTTTCGATGAGGTCAATGACGCTCTGTGGCGTGGCGCCATGCGCGGGGCGCACGGCCTCCCGGAGCCGCTCCGCACCAAATTCCTCAT
>PMYF01000660.1:0-1580 GCA_003171295.1 Acidobacteriota bacterium
CCATGTTCGAATACCTCATGCCGTTGCTCGTAATGCCGACATATGAACAGACGCTCCTCGACGAGACCTATAAGGCGGCTGTGGCAAGGCAGATCGAGTATGGAAAAAAGCGGGGGGTACCGTGGGGTGTTTCGGAATCCGGGTATAACATGATAGATGGTCATCTCAATTACCAGTATAGCGCCTTTGGCGTGCCCGGCCTGGGGCTCAAACGCGGGCTCGCCGGGGAGATGGTCGTTGCCCCCTATGCCTCGGCGCTGGCGCTCATGGTGGCTCCTGAAGAGGCGTGTCTCAATCTCGAGGTACTCGCCGCTCAGGGCCTTGAGGGAAAGTATGGTTTTTATGAAGCCATTGACTACACCCCGACCCACCTGCCCCGTGGGCAATCGAGCGCTGTGATTCGGTCCTTCATGGCACATCATCAGGGCATGTGCCTCCTCTCTCTGGCCTCTTTGCTCATGGGCCGCCCCATGCAGAGGCGATTCGAGTCGGACCCCTCGTTTCAGGCAATTATGCTTTTGCTTCAGGAACGGGTGCCAAAGGCCACGGCCTTCTATTCACACACTACCGAGCTTGCCGAGGTGCATACAGCCTTACATGACATAGAGGAGATGCCGATACGCGTCTACACAAGCCCCGACACACCCGTACCGGAAGTGCAGTTGTTATCGAACGGCAGATACCACGTGATGATCACGAACGCGGGCGGCGGTTACAGCCGCTGGAAAGACCTGGCAGTGACGCGGTGGCGCGAAGACAGCACCTGCGATAACTGGGGCGCGTTCTGTTATATCCGTGACGTAACAACCGGCGCTTTCTGGTCAACGGCATACCAACCCGCGCTCAAGGCTTCGAGGCGGTACGAGGCAATATTCTCGGAAGGACGAGCAGAGTTTCGCCGACGGGATCAGGATTTCGCCACCCATACGGAGATTGCGGTTTCACCTGAGGATGACATCGAACTGCGCCGGATTACCATCACNNCACCCGGCCTTCAGCAATCTCTTTGTCCAGACCGAGATCATCCGCGAGGAGAGAGCAATACTCTGCACACGTCGGCCCCGCTCCCTTGAAGAACAGTCGCCATGGATGTTCCATCTCATGGCTGTGCACGGGGCCGCGACCGGTGAAGTCTCCTATGAGACCGACCGTATGCGGTTCATCGGCCGTGGGAACAGCATTGCCGATCCGGAAGCGATGAGAGGTTCACCCGGACTCTCGGACAGCGAGGGCTCAGTGCTCGATCCGATTGCAGCGATCCGGTATCAAATAACCCTCGATCCGGAAACATCGGCGACTATCAATATCGTCACCGGTATGGGAGAAACCCGTGATGCCTGCATGGGCCTTGTCGGGAAATACCAGGACCGGCATCTCGCCGATCGTGTCTTTGATCTCGCATGGACACATAGCCAGGTGCTTCTGCGGCAGATCAATGCCACGGAAGCCGATGCGCAGCTCTATGGACGTCTTGCCGCCTCTGTCATATACGCCAATTCGTCGCTACGTGCCAGTCCTGGAGCCCTCATGAAAAACCGTCGCGGCCAATCCGGCCTCTGGGGCTACTCTATTTCCGGCGA
>PMYF01000660.1:1627-4350 GCA_003171295.1 Acidobacteriota bacterium
CTGGTAATCTGGAACGAAGATCACGCCGGTTACCGGCAACTTCTTCACGAGCAGATCATGGGGCTCATCGCTGCAGGCACAGAAACCAACGTGACCGATCGACCTGGCGGCATTTTCGTAAGACCTTCCGACCAGATATCGAAGGAGGACCGCGTCCTGTTCCAGGCGGTTGCTCGCGTCATTATCACTGACCACAGGGGAACGCTCACGGACCAGCTTAAGAGCCGGAGCTTTACGGAAGGAATGTTGCCGGCCCTTATACCAACCCGAACCGCAGGCGGCGCTGCCACGGCAATCGCGGCAAAGCCTCGCCAGGACCTGATGTTTGGGAACGGGCTGGGAGGGTTCACTCCTGATGGCCGGGAATACGTCATCTCAACTGCCCGAGGGCAGGTGACGCCGGCGCCTTGGGTGAATGTGCTGGCGAACCCGCTTTTCGGAACCGTTGTCTCAGAGAACGGTCTTGCCTATACCTGGAGCGAAAATGCCCACGAGTTTCGCCTCACCCCCTGGTACAACGATCCTGTCAGCGATGCGAGCGGAGAAGCCTTTTATATTCGCGATGAAGAGCGCGGCCACTTCTGGTCCCCCATGCCGCTGCCCGCCCGCGGAGCCACGCCCTACGTCACCCGGCATGGATTTGGCTACAGTGTCTTCGAGCACACTGAGCGCGGTATCAGCACAGAGGTGTGGGTATACGTGGCCTTGGACGCTGCTGTCAAATTTACGGTACTGAAGGTGCGCAACCAGTCAGGCCGGTTACGGAGACTTTCTGCCACCGGATATGCGGAATGGGTGCTGGGCGATTTGAGATCCAAATCAGTCATGCACGTCATTACCGAGATCAACCCTCTGAGCGGCGCCCTCTTTGCGCGTAACCCTTACAGCACTGAATTCGGCAACCGAAGGGCCTTTTTTAATGTGGACGACGCAACCCGGACCATGAGCGGCAACCGGACGGAATTCCTTGGGCGTAACGGAACGCTCGCAAATCCCGCTGCCATGGCTCGGTCCCGGCTTTCCGGCAGGGTAGGGGCCGCTTTGGATCCATGCGGCGCTATCCAGGTGGCTTTTGAGCTGGCGGATGGGGAAGAACGTGAGATCGTCTTCACCTTGGGCGCAGGGCAGAATGCCAATGACGCCGGCAACCTGGCACATCGCTTCCGGGGCTCTGCTGCTGCCCGTGAGGCGCTTGAAGCAATATGGCTGTACTGGAACCACACCCTCGCCGCGGTTCGGGTAGAGACACCGGATCCGTCTGTCAATGTGTTGGCCAACGGCTGGCTCTTATACCAGACGCTCGCATGCCGTCTTTGGGGACGCAGCGGTTACTACCAGTCAGGAGGCGCCTTCGGCTTCCGTGACCAGTTGCAGGACGTGATGGCCCTCATCCACGCCGAGCCACAACTTGTACGGGAACACCTCCTGCGCAGTGCTGGCCGTCAGTTTGAGGAAGGCGATGTGCAGCACTGGTGGCATCCACCCTCGGGCCGGGGCGTGCGCACACATTGCTCCGATGATTTTCTCTGGCTGCCTTTGGCGACGTGCCGCTATGTTCTGACCACCGGGGATACGGGGGTACTGGATGAACCCGTCCGCTTTATTAAGGGACGTCCGGTCAACGCCGATGAGGACTCCTATTACGATCTGCCCGGCAGGTCTGAAGAAAAGGCCGGTCTCTACGATCACTGTGTACGAGCAATCCTCAAGGGCCTCAAATTTGGCGAACATGGTCTGCCGCTCATCGGCTCCGGTGACTGGAACGACGGTATGAACATGGTGGGTAAAGACGGCAAAGGCGAAAGTGTCTGGCTCGCATTCTTCCTCTATGAAGTGCTCATGCGGTTCATTGAGGTCGCGCGCAGGCATGGGGACCTGGCCTTCGCAGAACGTTGTGAGGCAGAAGCAGGCACGCTGAGTCGGAACATCGAGCAGCATGGCTGGGATGGCGAGTGGTACCTCCGGGCTTTCTTCGATGACGGCGCGCCGCTTGGTTCAGCACACAATCCCGAATGCCGGATCGATTCCATCGCGCAAAGTTGGTCTGTCCTGTCTGGGGCAGGGAGCGCAACACGCTCACGCATGGCAATGGACGCGGTGGATAAGTACCTCGTACGCCGGGACGACGCCCTGGTCCAGCTTCTCGACCCGCCCTTCGACAAGTCGGAACTGAATCCGGGCTACATAAAGGGGTATGTTCCCGGGGTCCGGGAAAATGGCGGGCAGTACACACACGCGGCCATCTGGGCCGCCATGGCCTTCGCTGCCATGGGTGACAGCAGACGGGCATGGGAAATCCTTACCATGATCAACCCTGTGAATCATGGTGGATCGGCTCAGGGGATCGGAACGTACAAAGCAGAGCCCTACGTTGTCGCGGCTGACGTATATGCTGTCCCGCCGCACACGGGCCGCGGTGGGTGGACGTGGTACACGGGATCAGCCGGATGGATGTACCGGCTGATCGTGGAATCACTCCTGGGGCTNNCTACCACATAAAGGTCGTGCAGAAGAAAACAGGTGAAAAAAGGGCAGCGGCTGTTACAGCGGATGGGGTGGAGCAGGAAGGCAAAGCAATCCCGCTTATTGATGATGGTCAGGAACATGTGGTGGAAGTGGTAGTGTAGATTTGTACGAGCGGGTAAGCCAATGGGTTACCCTAATTAGTTCACTAATATCTTTAGTATTCTGGTATTCTGGATGGTCAAAGGCCTGTTCGGGAA
>PMYF01000085.1 GCA_003171295.1 Acidobacteriota bacterium
CCCGGTCCGCCGCCCGCGTCCAGGCCGCTAAATCAAATTTCCTATCAGTATCAGTATCCTTGCGTCGCTAATGTAACGGCCCGAAGACCCCCAAAACCGGCCTCGGGGCCTTGCTTACCTTGCCCATTACTTTGGGAAAGCAAAGGTCAATAGTACAAGTAAGGAGTTGGACATGTCCACAAGGCCGCTTGGAAATCCCTGCGTCATCACAGGCGGAACCGGGAACCCGCGGTATCAGAAACTGCACGTGCTGCGCAAAGATGAAATTGAAAGTGAAGAGTGCTTGCAGCGGCTGCTGCACGAGGAACCCTGGATACTGCCGGTTTCTTCCATAGACAGCCGTATTGAGGGTTCAATAATCTCCCTCGGTCGTGAGATCAGCGTACCGTCCGGCTCCATTGACAATCTCTTCATCTCTTCTAGCGGATACCTGGTGCTGGTAGAAACGAAGCTCCGTCGCAGCCCTGAGGCGCGGAGACAGGTGGTTGCCCAGATACTTGACTATGCCTACCAGGTCAGCCAATGGGCCTATCAGGACATCCAAGGAATCTGGCGGCGCGGCCGCGATCAGGCAGAAGGAAATCTGTGGCAAGCCGTCAACCCAGAAGGACTTAGCGAAGGTGAATGGGTGGATTTGGTATCCGCGAATCTCGAACGAGGGGCTATGACACTCCTGATCGTCAGCGATGAGATTCACGACACATGTCGCCAGCTTGCTGAACTCCTGGAGAAGAACGCCAGGATGGATTACCTGTTTCGCCTCGGCTTAATCGAACTGGCCCATTACCACTTGGATGACGGCAAGATCCTTATCGTGCCTGTCGCCGTGGTCAAGGTACAGGAAGCCGAACGTGCGGTGGTTCGGGTGATTTACGAAGGCAAACAGAAGCCTATTGTCCAAGTGGAGAAGCCCGCTGCGAGCCTGCGGAATCGAAAGAAGCGTTCGTTGATCGATGAAGAGGGCTTCCTGAACGCCGTACGGGAAGGATCAAATGGTGCAGATAAGGTCGCTGCTGTCCGTCGCCTGTTGGATGCAGCGGCAGAGTCCTCACTAAGAGTAGTGTGGGGTTCAGCAAGTTTCGCCCTGAAGGCACCGGGGCCATCGGGAGAGATCCTGTCCCTGGGAGTGGTGGACAAGGAGTGTTCATTCTGGTTTTACTTGCCTTGGCTCGAGGCCGCGCTAAAGCGGGCTTGGGAGGATGGCGATGAAGCCTCCGGCCGGATACGAGAGGCCTATGCAGACATGTTCTCTGATTTTTCGCCCGAGAAGAAAAAAGGGGCAGACGGTCGAACAGAAACGTTTGTCATCCCGGTTGCTTCTTGGCAAAACAGGGAAAGAGACCTGGTGACGCAGATCGAACGTATATTGCCGATAGTCCAGCAAGAGACGGAGCGGATCGGACCACAGGACAACTGATCGTACAAGGCGCGCTCTGGTTTGATGGGCATGCCGGAGGTTGGGTTGAAAACCCCCCGTCCCCGGTACGCCGCCCGCGTCCAGGCCGCTAAATCAAATTTCCTATCAGTCCCGGACATGGAGTAAAGCTGTAAGCCGACAAGAGTGGCTTTTCGGCGAATAACCAGTAGAATCGACTTGGTCTCGACAGAGAAAAGCCTATTAAAGGGGATCTGCATGCAAGGCAAGATTTATTTGATTGATAGCGGTCAGCAGCTTCAGGCCATGAAGGAAACGCCCTACGAGGCCGAGAAAGTTCTTCAGACTTTGCTGGCGAAGTACCCCGACCTGCTTGCTGGCGAACAGGTGGACGGCGACAACCCTCGCCGCTGGTTGCTGGTCAAAGGTGAAATGGAAGTCTCTGACGAGGAAGATGGGAGCGACAGGTGGTCCCTTGATCATCTGTTCCTTGATCAGGACGGCATTCCTACCCTGGTGGAAGTAAAGCGGAGCACAGATACTCGGATTCGCCGCCACGTCGTAGGGCAGATGCTGGATTACGCGGCCAACGCCATCCACTGGTCCATAGACCGAATAAAGAAGGAATTTGAGACGGGGTGCCAGCAACGACGTCAGGACGCTGACCGGGTCCTGCTCGAATTCTTGGACAAGACAACCTCACCAAATGAGAGTGAGGAAGATTCGTCGGAGGAAGCCGATGGCGCCGGCGAAGATGAGTTGAATAGCGATCCTGCCTCCGTCTTCTGGCAGAAAGTCAAGACCAATCTGCTTGCGGGCAAGATCCGCATCGTCTTTGTTGCCGATGAAATTCCGCGGGAGTTATTGACCGTCATAACGTTCCTGAATGAGCAGATGGACCCGGCGGAGGTCCTTGCCCTGGAGGTCAAGCAATATGTCGATGATCGGCAGACAATCAAGACGCTTGTGCCTCGTATAGTTGGCATACCGCGCGAAGGCGGCGGCAGGGGGCATTCACACACCCGGTGGAGCGGCGAGCGGTTAGTGAAACGGATGGTCGACAGCGGCAAACCCGCGGCCGCCAAAGTTGTACAGGATTTGCTTAACTGGGCCCGTCAGTTCGAAAGCGACGGTCTTCGCATCGGCTTCCGTGATGCCAAGAACAATCCCAACGCTCGGATATTTGTGCGAGCCAATAATCAGCGGATAAAGGTGCTGGTGATGTATGCTGAACGGCGCGTCAAGCTGCGTCTTGACATCCTGGCTGAGCGGACTTGCTTCCGCGACCCAAGCAAACTATCTGAGTTGATGGAACAGCTTAACCGGGTGCCCGGATTCAGCCTCATCATGGGCGACATGAAGGACAATCGTCCGATTGAGTATGAACAGTTGGCTAGCCTGGAACAGATGGAAGCGTTCAAGGGTGCCCTTAAGTGGATAGCGAAGACTATACAGGAGCATCCCTTGGCAAGAGAGTCATAGCTTTCATTGTTACCATCGGCACGACAAGATCACGTGAAGGTCGTTGAGGCTGCCCGCCTAGAGATAGTGGAGAACCATGATCGCCAAGGAAGTCAACTACGACATGGCCATGGAGGAGTGGGCCGCCCTCCTGGAGCGGAAGGAACTTCCTCCTGACCAGCGTAAGGAGGCCCACTACCGCTTAGCTGGTCTACGAGCCGAAAGGGACATGGCCTATCACCTGAAGGTAGACCCCCCGCCCCCGGTCC
>PMYF01000117.1 GCA_003171295.1 Acidobacteriota bacterium
CATTCATACAGCGATCGTCGTGGAGTGAATGCGGGACTGATGAAATGCTGCTCGATCGAACGCTCCGACAGCTTCTGACGCTAAAGGTCGGTGGAGCATGCTACCCGTAAACAATCTCAGGCGTGAGTTTCCTATCATCCTGGCGACCATGCTGGTTGTCGGGTGCTCGCGACCTTCAGTGAACGAGCGTGTCACTTCCTCGGAATTCGCTGCCAAAGCGTTGCCCATCCTCCCGGTCGAGGAGCCCTATACGTTTCATAAGATTCTCAGTAAGGGCACCGAGTACTTGCGGCGCGATCCCCAAGCCCAACCCACCGCCCAGGAAATGACAATTCCCGCTCAAGGGTGGACACTCTTGATCCGCTCCGATGCTGGCCCGGTGTTGCGCCAGGCTGCCGAGGATTTCCAGGCGTATCTCGATCGAGGTATGCAGACCCGCCTGGAGTTGCAGGTAAAGGACTCACTTGCGGACTGGGAGCGGTTAAGTGGGGCGGTGGTGGTGGGGACCCGGGGGCAGTTGCCGGGCTGTGGCGCGGCGCTCAAGGCCCGCAAGGACTACGAGCTTCAGTTCTCGCCTGCGCGTGTCCTGGTCTGTGGCTTCGACGACCGCGGGACCATGTACGGGCTGTACAATCTGGAAGCCCGCATGAAACTGCGGGAAGGTCCGTTTCTGCCGCGCAGCCTCATAACCGTCCGCCACAGCCTCTACCAGGCCCGCATCACCCTTTCGGGCCTGGGCTGGATGGAGTGGCCCGATCCGTATCTATCGCTCCTGGCACACTATGGCTTTGACGGTATCGTGGATGATTACGCTAACCCCAATGGCGCGCCAGCCCCCGCGTATCATGAAGGCGCATGGTTCAGAAGACAAGATCCCGCACGGGTACACGATTTAGCTCGCCGCGCTGCGCGCTACGGGATCTCTGTCTACTCTCAACTCATGTACCAGTACACGGGCGGACCGCAAGATGATGCGCGCCTGCGCACGTTTGTACGGACGCTTGTCAACGACTTCCCCGAAATCCGTGGGTATTTCCTGGATACTGAGGGTTTCTGGTACAAGGGGTGGTTCGGGGCAGGCGGCGGAGGCGGCCCGAAGGCCCTGAAGGAATGGGTGAAACACTGGGCGAGTGGGGTCAGTATCGTGACCGAAGAATGCCGCAGGCTCAACCCAGCCATCGAGGTGCTTCCCTGGGATTACAACATCGACTTTCGGCCCGACCAAGTGGATGTTAAAAGGTATGTCGTCAGCCAGTATCCGCAGTATGCGATCCCGATCTTCACCTTCGAGAACGGCAAGAGCTTTGAGCTCGGCGGAGAACGAAGCTGGCTGCGGGATTACTCGATTAACGAGGTAGGCCCCGCGGAAGTGACTGAAGCGCAGATTGCCATGGCGAAGCAACGGGGGTTGCGAGCCGTGTATGCAAAAGCAGACACCTGGGCAACTTGGCAGTTCGGCACTTTCCCTTACCTACCCTTCCCTTACCAGTGGGCAGCGCGTTATCAGGCACTGGAAAAATACGGGATCGATGGAACCATCGAGAGCCACAGCTACGGCTTCAAGCCCAACTGGGTGGCCGAGATGCGTGCCTGGTACAGTTGGAGCGACGCCCCGCCGCTGGACGAGTTGCTGCGCGCCATCGCACGCCGGGAGTTCGGTCCTGGATCCGAGGATGAGGTGCTGACGGCTTGGGATCATTTCGGCCGGGCGATTCGCCTGATGCCCGACACCGGCCCGACTTGGGGCACGAACAACGCACTGGCCGCGCCACTATTTTTTGAGCGGCCCCAGACCCCGCGCACTATGACTTTTGAACATTCCTGGATCGATCAGGACAAGTGGTCAGAGGTTTGCAGCATTAACCCGTATTGGCCTTACACTCCCTCTGAGTTCTTTCTTTATCCGGATTTCACGAATCAAGTGAATGTGGCGGAGCGCTACGTCTCCCCCTTTACACTGCCGGTCTTCCAGAAATATCTCCTGTTGGCAGCGGACGAGATGGAAAAGGGACTGGAGAGCTACCGCGCCGCGGCACTTGAGGCACCTCCCTCTAAGCAGAGACGGGCGTTCCGGGAGGTGCTGCTGGCGGAACAACTGCAGCGGATGATGCGCAGCGAGCATGCCGTGCTGGAGTTCGAAGATCTTCGCTATCGCCTAGCCAAGACTGGAGACGTGGCCGAGTGCCGACGACTGCTCGATCGGATGGTGGCGATCGCGAACGAAGAGGTCGCGCGGACTGAAGCCTCGCTCGAGACGGCACGTCGCGATTCTCGCTTGGGCTACGAGTGGGAACAGGATTATATCTACAGACCAGAGGTCATCCAGCAAAAACTACTGCTCGTGCGGACGATCTTGGAAGAACAGATACCGGCTTACCGCCGCCGAAACAACATTCCCTGATCACGTAGATGAAGTTTGTCACCTGATCTGGCTGGCGAACAGCCCGTAAACAAAGCTATAAAGAACCATGGTTTGCTCTGATAGACGTCTTTGCCTAATTGCAACTTCTGGAGGTCCAGTATGTCTAACCAATTCACTCGCAGAGAAGTGCTTAAGTGGATGGGGGCGGTCGGGCTGGCCGCGCGGCTGCAAGCCGTCGAAGGCAGTGAGGCGCCTAGCGAATGGCAACATAGTTGGTACAACACGTCCTACCGAAAGCT
>PMYF01000926.1:0-21711 GCA_003171295.1 Acidobacteriota bacterium
AGAAATGCTGGGGAGAGGGTTGGTTTCTAGACGGGGCAGATCGATTTGAAATCCCAGCCCTCTCCCCTCGCGGGAGAGGGTGCCGAGCGTAGCGAGGCGGGTGAGGGGGCCCCCGAGCGCCAGGGGTAAGGGGAGAAGGATTTTTGGAGTGGCTGCTGTCCTCAATAGTGAACAGCATTGGGGCTAGCGGTAGATTTCTTTGCGATGTCCGACGCGGAGAACAAGCACGACCAGTCGGTTGTCTTCGATCTTGCAGATGAGCCGGTAATCGCCCATGCGGTATTTCCAGAACTCGCCCAGGCGCGAGCCGTGCAACGCTTTCCCGATGCTGCGCGGATCGTCCAGCTTCGCTACCCGTTCGTGAAGGAACTTCAGGATGCGCTTGGCATGCTGCGCGTCGAGTTTGCTCAGCGCCCGCTCAACCTCGACGGACAGCTCCACGCTCCAGGCCATGACGTTTCATTACCTCTTTCAGGGGGATGGTCCGCTCCTCGCCGGTGCGGATGCGTTCCAGCGCACCTTCGGCCAGATACATGTCCTCCATATCTTCCAGGTGCTCCAGGAGGGCTTCACGAACATAGAAGGTCTTCGTGCGTCCGGTACGCCGGGCCAGCCTCTCCAGGCGTTTTTCAATGGACTGCGGAAGTCGAACTGCCAACATAATCACCTCGCTATACAAGTATAGCACCCACGAGTTATGATGAGTAGGCAGGTTTGAGGGCAATGGAATTGCTGGGAACATGCCGACGAATTGTGATGGTTGGCTTGGCTGGAGTTTCCTGGCTCCTGCCGGTCGAGCCGGCCAAAGACCAGACCAACCCGCCCGAACTGAAACTGCTGATCTCCATCGAGCAGCCGGCGCTCGCCAAACCCTACCCTGCACGTATCACGCTGCACCTTCATAACGCTTCCGAGCGCACGCTCTGGCTCTATCGGCGCGCACGCGCCAAGGAGCAGCCGGTCGAGCGCGCTTATGACGAGAAACGCCCGGCAGAGTCCTCCGGCGGATCGACCCTGGAGGTCAAACTCCAGCCCGTGGATGCCAGGGCCGCACCGACCACGATTTCCCCTGCGAAAGGAGTGGCGCTCGAATATGTCGGGCTGCCAAAACCTAAACTCGTGAAGTTGGCGGCCGGCGACGACTACGAAGAAAAGGCAACCCTGCAATTGCGGGCGGCCCGGGCGGAGGGGCAGGAAGCCGTCTGGGGAGCGTACACGTTAACCGTGATCTATGGCGCCAGTTTTTCGAATGCCGCCGAATTTCAGCGCAACCTGGGCGCGCGGCTTTGGCAGGGCGAAGTGACCAGCAACGTCCTGGCCATCGAACTGCGCCCAGCCGCCGCCGACGCGGTCGGAACGGTGGGGGGAGCAGCGGTCAGGCCGGACCTCGAACCGCGCACGGCGGTACGCGTTTCACTCATCGACGAGCAGGAACGGCTGATCGACCAGCAGGTCACCGGCCCGGACGGGCGGTTCTTATTTGAGCGACTGCCGCCCGGTCTCTACTGGGTCACGGCCCGGGACGAGGCGGCAAATGAGGACACCGCTGTATTCCACCACGTGGAACTGACCTCCGCCGCGCCCCGGGTGAACACCGATCTTGTCCTGTATCCGCCGGAGACCTACGAAGCGCAGAAGGTGCTGCATAAGCCGGTACTGTTCAAGGTGGTCGGCGCTTCCGGACAACCGGCCGAAAAGGTTTCGCTGGATGCCACCTGGTCGAACGGACCGGTGCTCGACGACGTCAAGGCCGCCACTGGAGAGGACGGCGTGGCCGTGATGGAATTGATTCCCGGCCGCAATTTCGTGACCCTCAAAGGCCGGGGCTGCCGCGACCAGCAGGAGCGCGCGGACGTTGCATCAGGGAAAGGCGTGGACGGCTTTAAGCTAGGATTTGAGTGCGAGAAGAAGTGAGTGGCGGCGCCGCCCCCTCACCCGGCCCGCTCCGGCTGGTGAAAACGCCGGGAGCGGGCCACCCTCTCCCGCGAGGGGAGAGGGCGGAAATCATAAATCCCTCACTCTGCCGCGAGGGGAGAGGGTTGGTTTCTGGAGGGGGCGGATCGATTTGAGATCCCAGCCCTCTCCCCTTGCGGGAGAGGGTGCCGAGCGTAGCAAGGCGGGTGAGGGGGCTGCGTCCTCACCGCGCAAGAGAAGAGTATATGACCAAACCTCCACCACGCCCTCGCGAATTGCGGAAACAGCGCACCCCGGCTGAAACTGCGGCTTGGTGGTTGCTACGCAATCGGCAGGTGCTGGGATTGAAATTCCGTCGTCAGTGCCCGCTGGGAAGATTTGTGGTGGACTTCTACTGCTCCGAAGCTCGGCTAGTGATCGAGTTCGATGGCAGCGTGCACTCGCAGCCCTCGCAGATGAGGAAGGACCGCGCGAAAGACGGCTTCCTGCGGTTGCTGGGCCTGCGCGTGCTGCGGCTTCCGAATGGCTTGGTGCTGGAGGATCCCGAGGCGTTTTGCAGCAAGGTTTCCGAAGCCGTGGGTGAGTCTTTGAAGAAGATCTGAGGCAGGAGTTTGCTTTTTGGGCGCGGGCCCCCTCACCCGGCCCGCTCCGGCTGATGAAAACGCCGGCAGCGGGCCACCCTCTCACGCAAGGGAGAGGGTTAGAAATCAAGAGGGGGCGAGGGATAGAAATCGAATAACCAGCCCTATCGCTTGGGAGGCTATCTCAAGACTCACGAATCCCCGCCCTCTCCCGTAAGGGGAGAGGGCGGGAGAAGAAATGGAGAGTTGGAGAATGAAAAGGGTAAGCCTGCCACGTCGACTCTGCCTCACATGAGCGACTGCATCACCTGGTCCAGGACTTCCTTGGGAGGGCGCACGGTGGATTCCGGCAGGGTTGCCAGCGGCTCCTCTACGACATTCAACAAATCAATGAAACTCGGCCGTTGCGTGTCCACATAGAAGAGCCCGGTCACGATCTCGCCCTTGTCATGAGACTCGATGAGCGCGCGCAGGGCTTCACCCCTTTGGGTGGCGTCATAGTCAGTTGAGAGCTTGCGGAGCAGGATGTGCGAGCCGTCGTGCAGAGTGATATTCGTTGTCGTCCCCGGATCATAATCCACAGAAATGTCCTCGAAGAACGGAACAAAGCTTACCTCCGAGATCGGCTCATCGTGATCCTTCACGTAGCTGTAGGACTTTGTAGAGCCTTCATGATCGTTGAAGGTGACACAGGGAGAGATGACGTCGAGCATAGCGGTGCCGTGATGGGCGAGCGCGCCTTTGAGGAGGGCGAGCAATTGCCGTTTGTCGCCGGAAAACGAGCGGGCGACATAGGTGGCGCCGAGTTGGATGGCCAGCGCACAGGTATCAATGGCCGGCAGGTCGTTGACGACTCCGGTCTTGAGCTTGGAGCCGGCATCCGCCGTGGCGGAGAATTGCCCCTTGGTGAGGCCATACACGCCGTTGTCCTCGATGATGTAAATGATGGGGAGGTTGCGACGCATCAAATGTACGAACTGGCCGATGCCGATGGAGGCACTGTCGCCGTCGCCACTCACGCCCATGGCGATCAGGTGTCGGTTGGCCAGTAGGGCGCCGGTGGCCACTGAAGGCATGCGCCCGTGTACGGCGTTTACACCATAGGCGGTGTTCAGAAAGTAGGCCGGACTTTTCGAGGAGCAGCCGATTCCGGAAAGCTTGGCGACGCGATGGGGTTCGACGCCCATCTCGAAGCAGGCTTCAATGATGCGCTCGGAGATCGCGTTGTGGCCGCAACCCGCGCACAGGGTGCTCTTGTTGCCCTTGTAGTGAGCCATTTCCAGGCCAATGCGGTTGGTCTTGGCGGAGGGCACAGGGGGAACTGTGGTTGTTGCCATACTATTTCGTAGCCTCCTGGGAAGCGATTTCGCGGGTAACGGTGAGCGCGTCGAGGGACAAGCCACTGTAATGGCGGATACTGCGGAGCCTGGAGATTTCGTCCGCATTACATTCCAGCCGCAGCAGGCCCAGCATCTGGGCATCGCGGTTCTGATCGACGACATACACGCGCTGGTGCCGGTGAATAAAATCATGAACCTCACGGGCGAAGGGGAAAGCCCGCAGGCGGCAATAGCTGGCGTCGATATCGTGCTCGCGTCGTAACTGGTCGAGGCTCTCCTCTATGGCCCAGTGGCTGGTGCCGTAAGCAATGATGCCCACCTCACGCTTTGCGGATTCCGTAACGACTGGGCCCGGCACCTTCTGGCGCGCGGTTTCGAACTTGCGATCCAGCCGGTCGACGTTATTCACGTAGACCTCTGGGCGCTCACTGTAAATGGCCTTCTCGTTGTGTCCGCTGCCGCGCGCAAACCACCCAGCAAGGGGTTCCGGCGTGCCCGGAAGTGTGCGGTAGCCAATACCGTCACCCTCCACATCCTTGTAACGTTCGAAGCCGCCCCTCTGCCGCACTTCCTCGGCGCTCAGCACTTTGCCGCGCCTCATGGGCTTGGTCGGATACGGGAAGGGGTCGGACATCCAGGTGTTCATTCCCAAGTCGAGGTCACACATGACGAAAACGGGTGTCTGCAGCTCCTCCGCGAGGTCGAAGGCGTCAATGGCCATCGTGAAGCATTCGCTAACGGAGCAAGGCAGCAGCATCAGGTGCTTGGTGTCGCCGTGAGAAAGAAGGGCCGTGGAGAGGATGTCGCCTTGAGCCGTGCGGGTGGGCAGGCCCGTAGAGGGTCCTAAGCGCTGGATGTCGAAAATGACGGCGGGGATTTCCGCGTAATAACCAAAACCTGTAAATTCCGCCATCAGGGAAATACCCGGCCCGGAGGTGGCCGTCATGGAGCGCGCCCCGGCCCACCCTGCGCCCAACACCATGCCCAGCGCCGCCAGTTCATCCTCGGCCTGCACAATGGCAAAAGTCGCCTTCCCCGTCTCCTTGTCGATACGATAGCGTTTCATGTACTCGATGAGGGTTTCGCAGACCGAGGAGGACGGCGTGATGGGGTACCAGGTCACTACCGTAACGCCCGCAAACATCGCGCCAAGGGCCGCCGCCTGGTTGCCTTCAATCAGAATCTTCCCCTGCGTGGCGTTCAGGCGCTCCAGGAAGTAGTGATCCGCCTTCACCAGGTTCTTTTCGGCAAACTCGAAGCCTGCGCGCGCGGCGTTCCAGTTGAGTTCCGCAGCTTTGGCCTTTTTCTGGAACTGCTTCTGGAGTGCCTTGTGGATCTCCTCCATGTCGATGCCCAATAACTTGGCCAGGACGCCGTCGTAAACCATGTTCCGAACCAGCTTGCGCAGGCGGGCATCCGGGCAAATCGGCGTCACCAGCGGATCAAAAGGAACGGGATAGAAGACCACGTCATCGCGCAGCCGCTTCAAATTCAGCCGCTCGTCGTAGACGCACGCCGCGCCGGGTCGGAGGCTCAGCACATCTTCCTCGGCGGTCTCGGGGTTCATCGCCACCAAGAATTCGCAATCCTTACGGCGAGCGACGTAGCCTTGCTTGGAAGCCCGGATCGTAAACCAGGTAGGAAGGCCGGCGATATTGGAGGGGAAGAGGTTCTTCGCTGAGACGGGGATTCCCATCTGGAAAATCGCGCGCAGGAGAACCAGGTTGGCCGTCTGGCTGCCGGAGCCGTTTACCGTCGCCACCTGAATGCTTAGATCGTTTACACAGCGGACTTGGCCCGCCGGTGATATCGCTTCTTTCGGCTCAACGTGCATAATAGCCATCGGATCCCTCTGCAGTCACCCTTTGAAACCGGATTAAGCTTGCTCCCTTCTCCATGGGCCCGGAGCAAGCCACTGAGATTTGGCCGAGCGGGGCCCCCGCTGCGGCGCAAAGGTCAGGGAGAGAGGCTAAACAAGTCAAGAACCCCCCGTCCGCAAATAAACACCGGCCGGATGTTAACAATGCCGACGGGCAGGGCGAACAAGAACTCGCGCCTACCCATGCAGCCGGGCCGTCCCGTTACCGCGGGATCGCCCCCACGCCCATGCCTGCAAGGCGCGCGCCGCACCCCCTGTAGCGGAGCCGCTACAGGTTATTCGCACCCTACTGGAAACATGATGCCCTCTCCCTCAACTTTTTCATTATAGCAAAGAAGGTGCGCAATTTGGCCTACAAGATGCGAGGGTGCCCGAGGCCCATAGCTTCAGGGTTAGCGATGGAATGCAGTGTGGCCCCGGAGAGTCTGGGTAAGAACCCTATCTGGGGCGGCGATCTATGCCGCCAGCCTTTCATTCTCAATGAACGGGCGCGCCTGGAGCGCCGCTACAATCCATGAAGGCACGTTGTCACAGAGACTCCCGGGGGTGGAAGGCAGGTCACTTCCGCGAAGCCTGCTCGGTGGGCTTGGGGGGCACGACTTTGCTCCGAGTGCCAAACAGCTCGCGAAAGCGGGTGCGCAGGGCATCATCGGCGGAGCGGATCAGTTGTGCGCTGCGAGAAGTCATTTGCTCCGCAAGGTCCGCTCGCAGGCCGATCAGCGAAGCCGCGGACTCTTCATAGGATTGCTGGGAGCCCTCGCGCAATCGCTCCTCGGCATCACGGATGAGGACATCCACTTGCGCGCGGAACTCCTCCAGACTGCTGCGCGTAAGTTCCTCGGCCTGAGTGCGCAGGATCTCGAGAACGGACTCCACCAGTTGTTGGGCGCGCCGCTCGAACTCCCCCAGTCGCTGCTCAACGGTGGAGAGGACCGGAGGGCGCATCCGCGCCGGCGGAACCGGCGCAGGCGCAGCTACCGGCGCAGAAGCCACAGCACGGGAGGATTGTTCGGCGGCCGCCAGGCGCCCCTGCACCATGCTCTTGGCGACAGATTCCCAGTCGGCGGGCGGGTTAGACACGCCCCAAATGTTCTGCGGTTTAATAAGTTGCACGGCGATTTCGTGGCCGGTTACTCCCTCCGCGGGATCCCAAACCTTGACACAGACGGCGTTGCCCGTGGTACCGGCCTTGGGACATTCCAACGTGACGAGCATTCCGACCAGGACTCGATAGGAGGTGCGCAGTCTGCAGCCGTGCAGGTTTACAAGCACGGTCTGCGTCAGCTCCCGAAACGGCTGCCCGGCGGCGTCCCGGCCGGAGAGGAATACCGGCGTGACGAATTCAATCCGGGTGCTCCGCCTCGGAGTGGCTGGCACGTCCTGCGTTTTCGCCGTGTGGGAGAAGAGGTTGCTATCCATATACGACCGACCTTCCATCAGGTGGTCGCTGCCACAGTTCCGGGCCGGGCCAAGCTTCAGCGCGGAAATCACCCTCCGCGCGGTACCGGATCGTAGTCTCCGCTCTTCCGGCCCATGTCCCTCGTGTCATTCTAGCGGTTGTCGGCTCCAGGAGCAAATAGTCCCTGCAATCTAACCGTTTTGGCGGAGGTTGCCCTCGAACCCCTGGAGTTTGCCTGCACCCTCTGGCGCATCACGTCCGCCCTGGGGAGGAAGGCGCGGCAAACGGCCAATCGCGTTTCCTGTAGGCGAGGATGAAGTAAGCCACCAGACCCAAAAGGATCGTCCCGAAAGCATAGATCATATAGCTCCCCCCGCCCGGCTGGCCCGCGGGGCTCACAAACGCGTAGAACCAGCCAATCATCGCCAGGATCGCGGGAATCGGGTAAAACCACATCTTGAAGGGCAACTTAATCTCGTGACGGTATTTGCGGATGATAAACAGTCCGATGATCTGGCCGATGAAGACCACCAGGATGCGGGCCAAAATCAGAGCAGTGATGATCTGCACCAAGCTGAAGAAACTGGCGATGATGCAGAGCACTCCGATCAGCACCAGGGAACGGTGCGGAAACTCGCCTTCAGGATGCAAAACCCCAAACCAGCGGAAGAAAGCGCCATCCAGCGCCGCGGCGTAGGGGACGCGCGAATATCCCAGCATGAGCGCGAAAACCGAGGCGAACGCCGTGCAAAGTATCATGACTGAAATCGCGATCGCCGCCCAATGCCCATAAATCTGGCCCATGAAAACCGAGGCCACGGCGTTGTAAGCGACGCTTCCTTCCTTCACCATCTCCCGCCAGGGCACGACCGCCACAAAGCTGAACGAAAGCAGAAAATCAATGACCGTCACCGCCAGGATCGAAAGGATCACGGCATAAGGGATGGTCCTTCCCGGGTTCTTGACCTCTCCGCCCAGATAACATACTTGGTTATATCCGAGGTAGTTATAGATTACCAGAATCGTGCCATTGCCCAGCCCCAGAAGAAAGGCCCAATTCAAATCGAAGGCGTGGGGCGGGAAATCGAAAACCAGGCGAGGGTTCATTCTGGCCAGTCCTGAGATAATCACCCAGCCCGTCGTGGCCAGAGTCGCGATCCAAAGAATCATCATCAACTTGGCAATATCCTGAATCTTGCGGTATAGCGAAAACATGACCAAAGCCGAAATCCCGGCGGCCAGGAACTTGATCCTCCACGGATGCAGAGTCAGATCCTTCCAGATGAAGCTTAGATACTGGACCATGCCGATGCTACCGGAAGCGATTTCGAGCGTGCCGGAGAAGAGGAATTGCCAGATGAACATCCAGGCCATCAGTTTGCCCCAGCGTGCGCGGCCGTAGCTATCGCGCAGAAAAACGTAAGCCCCTCCCGAGCCCGGCAGGGCGGCGCCCAACTCCGAAACCACCAAGCCATCGCAGATGGCCACGAGCGCGCCGACAAACCAACTGATGAGGGCCTGCGGTCCGCCCAGCGTGGCCAGGATCGGCGGTACCGTGATGAACGGCCCGATGCCGATCATGTTCGACATGTTGATGGAAGTGGCGTTCAAGATTCCCAGCTTGCGCTGCAACTGGGGCTGCGCAGCGCCCGCGCCTTCGGCCTGGTTCGGAGTGTTTCCCATGCGGCTCCTCTGGATCAGCTTAATTTCAAGCCCGCGCAGCATACTTCAGGACTTCCGCCTTGGCAAGAACCCTGTCTGTCCAAAGTTCAGTGGCCCCGAGTTAGCCAGTCCCAGGCTTACCCTAAGGGCACCCGCCGAGACCAGCGTTAGGGGCACCCTGGGTGTTTTCGAAGGCCAGCGACAGCCATCCCCCAGGTTGCTTGGCTGCATGCATTCCAAAACCGGACCACGAGGTGTAAACTCCCTGGCGCCTGGGATTCGAGTATAGGTATTTCGAGCAGGAGGACCGATTTGATTCCCCCAGTGCTCTTTCTGGCGCCGGCTCGTGCAGCGATTGAAGCTGAGCGTCTCCGAGCAGGGCTATGAGGAGGAAGATCGGCTCCTTGTACCCCTGACGCTGGGGCAAAAGCCTCTGCGGCGGCGAACGCGGGGCTGCCCCGCCGCAAGCAATCCGCCCAACTATTTGATACCACATGACTTAATCCAAGCTTTTGGGGTGGCTGTCAAACTCCCTGCTCGTGGCAACTCAGGTGCTTGGACCTATTTATGGGAATGTCCGTGAAGGATCTTGCCGGACTGTTCAAGACTCTGAATGAACGATTAGGCGGTCTAATCCCCGACATCTTCTCTCCACCCGCCGCCCAGAGCACGTCTTAGGGAGGTACCCGGTGAAGGTCAAAACGCTGGTCTGCAATTGCAAGGGACTCGACCCCTTCCGTTTTGCCGACATGAACACGCTGGCGTTTGAAATTGAATCCGAACTCGACGTGGCTTACGCCGCGGTGCATCCACAACTCTGTGAGCAGGGCGGAAACGCGGTTCTGGAAGACGTGCTACGTAGCGCCCAGGATGATCCTGATACCTACGTAATGGTCTGTGCCTGCGCCGAGGAAACCCAGAAGAAACTGTTCAAAAAGGCGCTGCACGGCTCAGGGATCCACGAAAAGCACTTCGTGGCCGTCGACGCCCGCAACACAACCAACGACGGCATCCTGGAGCGGATTCGTGCGCGGCTGGCCGAGCTTGCCGATCCCAGCAAGCCGCGCCATTGAAAGGCTCTGGGGAATAACCGGTCCGGTTATTCTTGCGACTGAAAAAGGAACGAGTGATGGAACTACTCCGCTGTCTGCGAGAAAAAATTCCCTGGTTTCCCACCATTAATTACGAAGCCTGCATTAAGGATCTCAAGTGCCTCAACTTCTGCCCCCACGACGTCTTTGAATGGGATCCGAAAACCGGCCGGCCTTTCGTGGCCCACCCCTTGCGATGCCTCCCCGGCTGCGAAATGTGCCTGGAGGATTGCGACACCGGGGCCATTTCACTCCCCACTCCAGACGAATTCCGCGCCACTCTCGAGAGAGTGCGCAGTGCAGACCAGAAGCTCCCGGCCTTGCGTCCCGTCCCTTGATGGGTAAGGCAATTGTGCCAGGACACTCCGAGGAAGCGCATCGCACGCTGGGACGTGGCATCTTCCTTGCACCCTCGTGCGCTCTCCCTAGATCTCGAACGCGAAAGCCGGCTTCTTGGTCTGCCATTTGCCGCGCGTGAAATCCGGGCAATCCACAGTCGCGCCACCCTCGGCGATGGACTTCGCAGAAAGTGGATTGATCACGCTCATGATCACGGAGTCATACACGTCTACGGGGGTTTGCGTCTTGTTTCGCACCGCCTTCAGGAACTGGTTAAGTTCCTGGTAATCGGCGCCGCCGTGGCCCAGCGCGATTTGGTCGCCGATCTCGTTCTTCGCGCCGCGCTTCGTGCTGGCCTTCTGCTGCACGGGCTTCCACCAGGTGTGTTCATACTTCTCCTGGTAGGGATCGAACGATTCCCACTCCTCGTATTTGGGGCTGCGTCCGGCAAGATAGACGGAATTGCGCTGCTCGTTGTAAATGCCCTCCGTTCCTTGGACCTCCCAGCGATTATCGTAGGGACGAGGCAACTGCATATCATAGTTAATGACGACAGTATTGCCCTTCTTCGTCTTCACCAGGGTGGTGACAATGTCACCCTGCGCGTACTTCCGCTTGGCGTTCGGGTGGTTTGCGCCAAACTTGTTCTGGAAGTAGTGGTTGATTCCCAGCGACCGGTTGGCGAAGGAAACCACTTTGTCGAAGTAGTCGCCGCAACCGATATCCATCCAGCCGAACACCGGTCCCAGCGCATGCGTCGTGTACTGGCTGGCGTTGTACTTTACCAGATACTCCCCGCCCCATCGCATGTTGCCCTCGGAGTCGAAGAACCAGTGGTCGATGCAATTATGCGAGTGCGCGCAGTGGCAGTGTACGACCTCTCCGAGAAGCCCCGCGCGGATCATCTTCAGCACCGCCAGGTTATCGCGCCGGAAGCTCCAGTTCTCGAGCATCATGCAGGGCACGCCCGTTTCCTCGTGGGTGTTGACCAGATCCCAGCAATCCTGCATGGTAAGACCCGCAGGAACCTCCACGGCCGCGTACTTGCCGGATTTCATCGCGCACACGGCCATGGGCGTGTGCCAGTCCCAGTAGGTGGCGATCAGCACTGCGTCCAGGTCATCGCGATAAACCAAGCGCTGGTAATCTTCCACGTCGCGCCCATAGCCTTCGGGCCGCTTCCGCCCGGCCTTCTCCACCAACGACTGGGCATGGTTCAGGTGCTCCTGGTTGATGTCGCAGATCGCGGGGATCTCCACGCCGCCCATCGCCAGCAGCAATTCCACGTGACTGGTGCCGCGGCCGCCGACTCCAATCATACCGAGCCGTACGGGTTTTACCTCCTCCGCCACGCCGAAGTTAAAGGCGGTCGTCAGTGTGCCCACACCCAGCGTCGTTGCCGAGCCGATCTTCAGAAACTCCCGCCGATCGAACTTGTCATGCATCGCCAATCCTCCCTTCCTATGGAGTCGTGTTCACCCACCTGCCTCGCCAGTTCGCGTATTGTCTGCAGAACGTAGTTCCCGGGCCGACCTATCCCGCAGCTCTCGTCCTGCCCTGGCACATCTTCGACGCCTAGCATACCTCTGGAGACGCCCGAACGCACTCGGATGTTACAACCATACTGTCAAGGAAGTGCGCTTCTCCAGACATCTGGAAAGCAAGAACCCTTTCGCGAAAACTCGCGCGAGGTTGTCAAGTCCGGAACAGATTGCGCATCAGGAAGAACAGGTTGGCGGGCCGCTCGGCGAGCCGGCGCATGAAGTAGGGATACCACTCGCGCCCGTAGGGAACATAGATGCGCACTCGCCAGCCCTGTTTCAAGAGTTCGCGCTGTAGTTGCCGGCGAATGCCATAGAGCAACTGAAACTCGAATCTTTCCGGAGCGATGCTCTGCACGCGAGCGAACCGCTGCGTGGCGTCGATGATTCGCTCATCGTGTGTGGCAATGGCATGATAAACCCCGCTGGCCAGAAGCTTCTCCGTCAGGTTCTGGAAGTTCCGGTCCACATCCCGTTTGCGGGGAAAGGAAACATCCGGGGGTTCCTGGTAAGCTCCTTTCACCAGGCGGATGCGCACGCCGCACTTGAGAAGTTCCCCTACGTCGGCCTCCGTGCGGTGGAGGTAAGCCTGGAGGGCGATTCCCATCACGTCGCGTGGCGCATCCACGGCGCGAAACACCCGCAAGCTAGCCTCCGTGAATGCCGAGCCCTCCATATCGACACGCACAAAGTTCCGGTGCCGCGCCGCCCGTTCCGCCAACAGCGTCAGGTGCCGCCGCGCCAGCGCTTCGTCAATGGCCAGGCCCAGTTGCGAGAGCTTGACGGAGAGGTGCGAGTTCAGTCCCTCGGCCCCGAGGCGATCCAGAAGTTGCAGATAGGCCTCGCAGGCTGCTGCGGCTTGCGCTGCATCGTGAACACTTTCACCCAGGCAATCGAGCGTCACACTGAAACTTTCGGCCTGGAGCCGGTGGATGGCACGCAGGGCATCCTCGGGTTCCTCGCCGGCAATGAATCGCGATGCCAGGCGTCGCCCCAGGGCGAATCGGGTGAGGAGTTTCTTGGGACTTTCACGCTCGGAAAGGTAGAGCAGCAAGGAACGCAGCATAGCCAGGGTCTAATACTAAATCGATTCAACAGGGTACTAACGCGAGCGCAGAGAGCAATATTGCGGAGTCGCTCCCGGGTCAAGGGAAAGACCCCTCACCCGGCATCCTTCGTCGGCCACCCTCTCCCCAAGGGAGAGGGCTGGGACTTTGATTTCTTACCCTCTCCCAGGGGAGAGGGTGGACCGCGGCCGGCGCTTTTACCAGCCGGCGCGGGCCGGGTGAGGGGTCTTTCCACACGGCCAAGTCTTCGCAGTGGTTTGTCGTGCCGCCCCGATAACCAAGTAACCCCTCACCCGGCCTCCTTCGTCGGCCACCCTCTCCCCAAGGGAGAGGGCTGGGATTTTGATTTCTTACCCTCTCCCCACGGGAGAGGGCTGGTTATTCGACGTCTATCCCCTCAGTGCTCGCCGTCCAGAAACCTCTCGGCGTCGATTGCTGCCATGCAACCCGATCCCGCCGCCGTGACTGCTTGGCGATAAACGCGGTCTTTAACGTCACCGGCCGCAAAGACACCCGGGACGTTGGTCTTTGATCCCTCGCGCGTGAGGAGATAGCCCAGATCGTCCATCTCAAGCTGACCACGGAACAGGCTGGTGTTGGGAACGTGGCCAATCCCAATGAACACTCCGTCCACGGGCTTGACCATTTCTTTCTGGGTCTTGAGGTCCTTGAGCCTAACTCCGGTAACTTCTCGTTTTTCCGCGTCCAGGATTTCCTCCACGACGGAATTCCAGATGAATTTGATTTTCTCGTTTCGGAGCAGCCGGTCCTGCATAATTTTGGAGGCGCGCAACTGCTCGCGGCGGTGGACAATGTTGACCTGGGTGGCGTAACGGGTCAGGAACAAAGCGTCTTCCGCCGCGGTGTCGCCCCCGCCGACCACCATGACTTCCCTCCCCCGGAAGAAGTACCCATCGCAGGTGGCGCAGGTGGAAACCCCGTGCCCAAGCAGTCGGCGCTCGGATTCCAGTCCCAAAAGGTTGGCCGAAGCCCCTGAGGCGATGATGAGCGTGCGGGTTTCAATCCGCTCTTTTTCCACCTCGAGCACGAAGGGCCGCTGGGAAAGGTCTACACGCCCCACGTTGCCTTCCTTAAACTCTGTTCCGAACTCACTAGCCTGCGTGCGCATCAGCTCGATCAGTTCCGGGCCCTGCACCCCCTTGGGAAATCCCGGATAGTTCTCCACCAGCGTCGTCAAGGTCAGCTGCCCGCCAGCTTCCACGCCGCGGATTACCAGTGGACTCAAATTGGCGCGAGCCGTGTAAAGGGCCGCCGTCAAGCCTGCGCACCCCGAGCCGATGATCACCACATTGCGCATGTTAGGTTGTGTCTCCAGTCGTGTTTTTGAAAGGGCCGCCTATCTTACCCGATGCCCGTGCCTGCGTACAGCCACTTCTTTCCGGCATCCAAATCCCCAAACCTCTCCGCTGGAATCTGTAAGCGGGTAGCCACGGGACGGTTTGTGTCCCGTGGGTTCGTGGTCGGTGGGTTCTCGGGGGGTGGGGCTGGTGCTAAAATGAGCGGGTGTCACATGTGCATCGCCTGCTTCTCTCGGACCGCATCTTCTTTGTCACGGTCAATCTGCGCCGCGCGCTTGTTCCCCTTGCGGCGTCGGAATTCGAGCTCGTGGCGGCAGCGCTCAACGAATCACGCCGAAAACTAGGTTTTCTGTTCTTGGGGTACGTGCTGATGCCGGACCATGGGCACGCGCTTATCGGGCCAACCTTTCCGCTCACCATTTCCCGCGTGGTGCAGGATGTGAAATGGCTTGTGGCGCGTTCGCTCAATCGCCTACGACAGGCGTCAGGGCCCGTGTGGCAACACCAGTTCTGGGACCGCTTCGTCCGACACCCCAGAGAGTTCCGCGCGAGGCTGGATTATATGCATTTGAATCCGGTGCGGAAAGGGTTGGTGAAACGACCGGAAGAATGGCGCTGGTCGAGCTACAATAACTTTGCACTGGACAAGGATCAAGTCGCACGCTGCCCAATGCAGATCGATTATGTTCATTTGCCGGAATCGTACCGCGCCTGACCCAAATGCCCACGGCACAAAGACCGTGCCGTGGCTACCGGCTTGGTTCTATTTCGTGCCGGGAACACGCTCCGCGCAGCGGAAAGAGTCTCTGATGGAAGCTGTCCTCCTTGAAAATGTCAGCAAACGTTTCGACTCCGTCGTCGCTGTCGACGACCTCAGCCTGCGGGTAAGCCAGGGGGCGGTCTTTGGACTGCTGGGCCCCAACGGCGCGGGAAAGACCACCTCGCTGCGGATGATCATGCACATCCTGGCGCCCGACGCGGGAACCATCCAGGTGCTCGGCCAACCCGTGAGCACCCACACGCAGGACCTGGTCGGATACCTCCCCGAGGAGCGCGGACTATACGCGCGCATGAAAGTGCGCGAAGTGCTGGTCTTTCTCGCGGCACTCAAGGGGTTGAGCGAGGCGGAAGCAACGAAGCGGGTGCGCGCCTGGCTGGAGCGCCTGGACCTCGCTGCCTGGGCGGAGAAAAAGGTTAACGATCTATCGAAGGGGATGCAGCAGAAAGCGCAGTTCATCGCGGCAGTCATCCACCGGCCTCCGCTGCTGATTCTCGACGAGCCCTTCACCGGCCTCGACCCCGTCAACGCCACCCTGATCAAAGACATCATGCTGGAGCTACGCGAGCAGGGTTCCACCATCATCCTTTCCACGCACCGCATGGAGCAAGTCGAGATGATGTGCGACGCGATTTGCCTCATGCATCACGGGCGCAGCATCCTGGCTGGCGACTTGCGCGCCATCAAGCAGTCGTACGGCAAGAATACCCTGCGGATCGAGTATTCCGGGGATGACGGTTTCCTCGACTGCCCGCAACTTGTGGAGAAACTCAATCACTTCGGAGCCGTGGTGGAGGCCAAGCTGCGGCCGGGCGCCGACCCCCAGGAAATCCTGAAGGCCGCTGTGGCGCGCGGCGTCCGCCTTACGCGCTTCGAACTGGTCGAGCCGCCGCTGCACGATATCTTCATCGAGAAAGTCTCGGAGGAGCATGCGTAAAATCTGGCTGGTCATCAAGCGCGAATACCTGACGCGCGTCCGCACCAAGGGATTTATCCTCAGCACGATCGGACTGCCGCTTTTCAGCATTGGGATTTTCGCCTTCTCCATGACCCTCATGACGCGCCAGGCAGACCACACGTTAAAGATTTCCATTCTGGATAATCTCGGCGGCCTTACTCCGCAGATCGTCACAGGGCTGGAGGAGAAATTGCCGGACGGACGGCCCCTCTACCAGGTGGTGCGCTCTTGGGACCGCCTCGGGGACGGAGGGAAGATTCGCGCGGGATTGGACCAGCAGATTCGCGACGGCCAACTCGATGGCTTTCTGGTGCTGCCGGAAGATATTTTGCAGGGGAACGCTGCGACGTATCAGACCCGGAACCCGGAGGATTTTCAAACCATCCAGGCCATCAGCCGCGCCGTGGATAATGCGGTCGTGGCGCGGCGCCTCAGCGACCGCGGCGTTCACGTCGAAAACGCAAGCGAGGTCCTTCGAGGCGTGGAACTTTCGCTCGTCCGGATTACCAAATCAGGAGAATCCGAGGATAAAGGCCAGGGATTTCTGGTCCAGTTATCCATCGTCATGATCCTCTACATCACGCTCCTGGTCTATGGGGTGATGACGATGCGCTCGGTGCTGGAAGAGAAAACCAGCCGCATCGTCGAGATCCTGGCCTCCTCGATCAAGCCCTTTCATCTCTTGTGCGGAAAAATCCTGGGCGTCGCCGCAGTGGGATTCACGCAATACCTGATCTGGGTGGTTACGGCCGCCCTCGTTTCGAGCTACGGGGCCAAAGTGGGCGCGGCGTTCCGGCCGGGGGCATCCGCGCCGAGCTTCCACCTGCCGGCCACATTCCTGATCTATCCACTTATCTTTTTCCTGGCGGGATATTTCCTCTACGCTTCGCTTTACGCGGCCCTGGGCTCTATGGTCTCAAGCGAGGAAGACTTGCAGCAGATACAGCTTCCCGTCACCGTTGTGCTGGTCGCCTGCTTTATGCTCTATCCCATCATTCTGCGCAATCCCAACTCGCCTCTATCGGTGGCCCTTACGCTGTTTCCCCTCTTTGCTCCTATCCTGATGGTTTTCCGCATCATGGTGCAAACCCCGCCCTTCTGGCAAATCGCCCTCTCCCTGGTCATCTGCGTGGCGACTACTTTAGGCGTGATACAAGTGTCCGCGAAAATCTATCGCGTGGGGATCCTGATGTATGGCAAGCGCCCCTCGCTGGCGGAATTGCTCCGCTGGCTGCGCTACACCTGAGGATCGCGCGCAGATGAGATTGTCATTGCGGCCCACGACCGTGGGCTCGCGACCCTGACAACGGTCATCCACGTTTAGGGGGCTGCGGAAAACCCCCTCACTCTGTCATCCTGAGGAGGCGAAGCCGACGAAGGACCTCTGCATTTGCTTGAAAATTCAAATACAGGGGTCGTTCGCTGCGCTCAGGATGACAGCGAAGGGCTCAGAATGACACTCCCGACGCGTTTCTCCGCAGCCTGATTAACCATTGGCCTCATTCGGAATTCAGGGCCGTGACCGTACAAGCGCGGAAGGGCACATCTTGCTCCTGCCCACAGTCGGAGTTCTCACAGGTCAGCTCGAACTTATTGGGCCAGCCGTCCTCATCCTGGACGGCGTGACGGAAGGAGTGCTTCTGACCGCAACTCCCGCACTCCCATTCCACAAGGAACACCTGCATATCGTTCTCTCCGAATGAATCTCGCGCCGCCCTGCCTGCAGCCATGGGTGCCGAGGCGATCATGCTGCGTGGTATTCCCACAACGCCCGGTAGTAGAGCATCAAGCGGAGAGGCTCGCAGCTTTCCGGAATCTCCGCGAACGTATAGCGGTTGAACCCTATGGTGCGGAACAACGTGAAGAGCTCGCGCCAGGGATATGGCTTCTGCCATTCCGGAAAACCCGGCGTGGCGCTTTGAATCTTCACTCCCCCGTTGCCCCAGGGGGCGACCGTCCTCCAAAGCTCATTGATGTGGCAGCTCCGGATCCAGGGTTTGAGCAGATCGAACGACGGCTTCACAGAGCCCTCCACCACGTCGTTATCGTTGGAGTTCCAGCATGCCCCCACGGCGGGATGATTCGCAACCGATAGGATGCGGTGAATGTTCGAGGGAAGCTCCGTGCCCTCGCCGTGCACTTCCACCCAGATCTCCACGCCGTGGTCGCGCGCGATGTCGCCGCACCGCGTGAGTGCATGCCCGATCTGGTCGAGGGTCTTGTCTTGCGGAACGCCGCGCGGAAATCCATTAGGCCGCACTTTCACGCCCAGGCAACCCAGATCCTGCGCTAATTCGCACCAGCGCCGCGTGTCCTCAATATTCTTTTCGACGAGGGCCGGCTCCGGCCACTCGTATTCGCAGGTGGTGCCCAAGCTCACCAGACGGACACGCGAATCGGCAAAGCGCTGCTTCACTTCCGCCCGGCGCGCTTTGTCGAGCGAAACTTCCACGCCGTGCTTGTGCGTGGTGCGCAGCTCCACGCCTTCAAATCCCGTGTGCTCGCAGTTTTTGATGATCGTGTCGATGTCCCAATCATGCGCTAGATTGTAAGTGACCAATCCCAATTTGAAAGGTGGCGCCGAGGCCGCCGCATCCGCCGGGATGCCGTTCGCGGCGCTCGCGAGAACGCCCCCGCCTGCCGTCCCCATCGTGCTCAAACTCGCCGCGGAGATTACCCCCGTCTTCAGAAAAGCCCTTCTTCCGGATTTGTGCATCGTCTTGTCCTCATGGGCCGGGGTGTGCTCGGCTCTTGCTTTCGCCTGGTCACACCTCAAAGCCAGCGCGCATTCTACTCCTTTCCCTTTGGCTAAGGATAGAGGCGACTGCGAGCGCGATCCGGGCAGCCTGCTGAAGCATCGCGCCATGCATCGCCGGCACCTGAGACTAGAGTTTAACCGGCTGTGGGAGAGCAGGCATCAGGGCCAGCCGCCTGCCTGTCAGACTTTTAGAATTGCAGAATTCCAGAAGGAGCGAAGTCAGCGTTTGGTGCGTGCGGACGAGGCGCGGGGTACAGATCCCCTGGAAGCAGCCCGGCTCTCGGACGGAACGAAGATCGGCACTACCAACGCCGACAGGATCATCAAGATGGCCATTACGACGAAAACATTAACGAACGTAATGGATAGTTTTCCCTTAGGCTTGTCCATAAGAAACCGCCTTCCGCTTCCGCTAGCTCTACAGAGCAATTCACATGCCAGTTTCGTCCCGACCTTAGGTCTCTTGGGAACATTTATTGCCTCCGATTCAATAAGTTAGGGACCTCCAGCAATATCGTGAGTCTTCCCGGGGACGGGAATCACGAATGTGACAATTTCCGGCGCTCCCCTGATGCCATTATGCGACTCCCGCCGCCGGGAGGAATTCCAAGTTTGTGCGCACCTCCTGGCGTTCGAAATCTGACAAAAAGCCCACTGAGTCGGCCCTGCGTCAATTCCTCCCCCCACTGGTTATATGTCCCTTATAATACTTTGCAAGGCTTAAAAGAGGGACGCTGGCATGATCCTGGTCATCGACAACTATGATTCCTTCACCTACAACCTTGTCCAGTATCTGGGTGAGTTGGGCGCCGAGTTGGAGGTGGTCCGGAACGACCAGACTACGGTTGCGGCCATTAGAAAGAAACCGCCCGAGCGGATCGTGATTTCACCCGGCCCGAAGACGCCTTCCGATGCCGGCATCTGTCTCGAAGTGATAGAAGCTTTCGCGGGCCGCATACCGATTCTGGGAGTCTGTCTCGGCCATCAGGCCATCGGACAAGCTTTCGGTGGGCGAGTGATTCGTGCGCCGGAAATCATGCATGGCAAGACCAGTGAGATCCGCCACGACGGCAAAACCATCTTCCAAGGGCTGCCGAATCCGTTTCCCGCCACCCGTTACCATTCACTGATTGTCGAGCGCTCGAGCCTACCCTCCTGCCTGGAGATCTCCGCCTCCACCTCAGAGGGGCTCATCATGGGACTCCGCCATAAGGAGATGAAAGTGGAGGGTGTGCAGTTTCACCCGGAGTCCATCCTGACCGAGGCGGGAAAGCAACTCCTCAGCAACTTCCTGCACTTGTGAAGCAGGTGGAAGTGCGTGCCCGCGCGGCGCGATTCCCCTCCTCGGCTGAGGAGGGTTGATCCCGCCGGGCGGGTCCAACGTGGGGGGCCTGTTGATTTCGGAATGCGCGCCCGCTCACCGGCGGCGCCGCTGGGTGAATTCCGCGAGTGCCCGAAGCTTCGCGCGCGCGGCGCCCGAGTCAATTTCTTGAGCGGCTCGCTCCACACCTTCCGCAAAGCTCCCCGCCTTCCCTGCCAGGGTCAGGGCCGCCGCGGCGTTTGCCAGGACCACATCACGATAGGGGCTGCGCTCGCCTTCCAGCACTGCGAGGAGCAGGCGAGCATTGGTTGCAGCATCCCCGCCCTGGAGTTGTTCAATGGAAGCTCGCGGCAGGCAGAACTCCTCGGGATGCACGTCGCGCGTCTCAACCTTGTTCTCTCGCGTAGAGGAAAGTCGGGTTGGCCCTGTGGTGGTGATCTCGTCGATGCCGTCGGAGCCCGCCACCACGAAGGCTTTGCGTGTGCCGACGGCCTGAAGCGTCTCGGCCATCATCTCCGTGCGCGCCGCATCGTACACGCCTACCAACTGCACCGTCGCGCCCAGGGGATTCGTAAGCGGGCCGAGCAGATTGAAGACGCTTTTAGTCTTTAAGCTTCGCCGCGCGTTCATCACGTGCTTCATGGCGAGGTGCAGACGAGGAGCAAATAGAAAGACCATGCCGACATCGGCGAGGCAATCGGAAATGCGTTCCAGCGGTAGATCGATCGCTACGCCCAGCGCTTCCAACACGTCGGCGCTGCCGCAGCGGCTCGAAATCGACCGGTTGCCGTGCTTAGCCACGCGCACTCCCGCGGCAGCCGCCACCAGCGCCGCCGCGGTCGAGACGTTGAAAGTCCCCCGCCCGTCGCCGCCCGTGCCGCAGGTGTCAAGCAGAGGTTCGCGATGCGAGATGTCTTCAAGATTCACGCCCGCTGCCTGCAGCGTTTCCGCTGCATGGGCGCGCATCACCTCCGCAAATCCCACCAACTCTTCTGCCTGTTCGCCCTTGTCGCGTAAGGCAGCGAGGAACGAAACAATCTCCTCGTCCGGCACGGAGCCCGACAGAAGCAACTGCATCACGTCGCGCGCTTCCTGGCGCGACAGATGCTCGCGTTCCGAGAGTCTTTCGATAGCCGGGCGAATCGTCATATGCTTGGCGCGACATGCAGATGCGTTTGCATTCCCTGCCTGGATTTTCTATACTGCCAGATTCCACAGTATATGCAAGAAAGGGCTTGGTGGAGCAGTGCACCCGTCGGGGAATCCTACACAACCAGGGATCGCCCCAAGTACGGGGCTTTACTGGCCACTGACGACTGACAACTAAAAGCCTCCCATGAAAATCCACGAATATCAGGCTAAACAAACGCTCGCACGCTTCGGCGTCACGACGCCGCGCGGCGAGGTCGCTTACAATCCCGAAGAAGCCCGCGCCGTCGCGCAACGGCTGGGCGGCACGGTGGTGGTAAAAGCCCAGATTCACGCCGGCGGCCGCGGCAAAGGCGGCGGCGTCAAGCTGGCTCACAATCCCGCCGAAGCCGAAACCCTCGCCCGGCAAATCCTGGGCATGACGCTCGTTACCCACCAGACCGGCCCGGAAGGCCGCCTGGTGAAGCGCGTCCTGATCGAAGAAGGCGTGGATGTGGCGCGCGAACTTTACCTCGGCATCGTGATCGACCGCGCTTCGGGAGTGCCGGTTTTCATGGCCTCGAGCGAAGGCGGCGTGGAAATCGAGGTGGTCGCCGCCGAGCATCCTGAAAAGAT
>PMYF01000926.1:21721-23163 GCA_003171295.1 Acidobacteriota bacterium
CGCTTCTTCGCGAACCTCTACCGCGCCTTCGAGGCCACGGACGCCTCCTTGGTCGAGATCAATCCTTTCGTGATCACGCGCGACGCCCGCCCGCTGGCGCTCGACGCCAAGATGAACTTTGACGACAACGCGCTCTCGCGGCACCCGGAAATCCGCGAACTGCGCGACCTGGATGAAGAAGACCCGCTGGAAGTGAAGGCGTCAAATTACGGCCTCAACTACATCCGTCTGGACGGCAACGTGGGCTGCATGGTGAATGGCGCGGGCCTGGCCATGGCCACCATGGATATCATTCAGTACGCGGGCAGCCGCCCCGCGAATTTTCTGGACGTGGGCGGCGGCGCCAACGAAGAACAGGTGCGCCGCGGTTTCGAAATCATTCTGAGCGACGCAAACGTGCGCGCCATACTCATCAACATCTTCGGCGGCATCATGCGTTGCGACATCGTTGCCAACGGGGTGGTAGCGGCCGCGAAAACCCTCGGCATCAAAGTGCCCATTGTCGTGCGGCTGAAAGGAACCAACGTCGAACTCGGGGAGAAGATTTTGCGGGACTCCGGCCTGAACTTCACCGTGGCCAACGACATGAAAGAGGCAGCAGAGCGAGTGGTCGCGGCGGCACGGCGCGGAGAAGTCCTTAGACAACCCTGACGCCGCGCGGGGCCATCGCAAATCATTATCACGAATCGCTGGGGACCTATGGCAATTTTGGTTGGTGAAAATACACGCTTGCTTGTGCAAGGCATTACGGGACGCGAGGGGATGTTCCATACCCAACAGGCGGTGGCTTACGGCACGAAGGTCGTGGCTGGCGTGACACCTGGCAAGGGTGGGACAAGCGTCGACGGCATTCCGGTCTTCAACACTGTGCAGGAAGCCGTGGACAAGACGGGCGCCAATGCCTCCGTCATCTTCGTCCCACCCGGTTTTGCTGCGGACGCTATTATGGAAGCCGCCGGGGCGAAGGTTCCGCTCGTGGTCGCCATCACGGAAGGCATCCCCACGCTCGATATGGTCCGCACCGTGCGCTTTCTTGCTGGCAAGCCGACGCGTCTCATCGGCCCCAACTGTCCGGGTATTATTTCTCCGGGCAAATGCAAGATCGGCATCATGCCCGGGCAAATTCATCTGCCGGGGCACGTGGGCGTGGTCTCGCGCAGCGGGACCTTGACCTACGAAGCAGTGGGCCAACTCACGGCGCTGGGCATCGGGCAATCCACTTGCATCGGGATCGGCGGCGACCCCATCATTGGTACGAACTTCGTCGACGCACTGCGGCTTTTCAATGACGATCCGGACACGCACGGCATCGTAATGATTGGAGAAATCGGCGGAACGGCGGAGGAAGAGGCTGCCGCCTTCATTCACGCGTACGTTAAGAAACCGGTCGTAGGATTCATCGCCGGACGCACCGCGCCACCGGGCCGCCGCATGGGCCACGC
>PMYF01000824.1:0-6046 GCA_003171295.1 Acidobacteriota bacterium
ATGTGTATGAAAACAAAGGGGCGAGTGACACAATGACCGAGAATTAAGATGGTTTTTTGGTAGAAAATGCAGAAATTGCGCGGTAATTTGGGGCGAAATCAGCATGTTTTCGGAAGAAAATGCCGTTTTCGCGATGTTTTCAGCCGAGTGGCGTAAGTCGCAAGAAAAAAGCCACGGCTCACGCCAGCCACGATCGCTGGCTGGTTTCCTACGCGGACTTCATCACCCGTTGCGGCCTTGCTCATACCTGGCTCTCCGCGGATGGCTATGCCGAGTTCCACCCCGTGGCCAAGAGCCAGACGGAAGCAGGCCGAGCCCTGAACCGGCGGGTGGATATTGTGGTTCCAGCTTCCGCCTCGGGGGAGACGGCCAAAGGTCCCGCGCCCCAGCGCTGACCGCGTTCCCTCCGGAGGTGCCCTGGATGTGGGCTGTTGAAGACGGCCTCATGCTAAACCCGATCGCCGCCGATAGATGAGTGAGGTTTGACAAGGCAAGTCATGACTCCTACCCTTCGAGAGCTGATCCGCGAACGCGTGGAGAAGTTGAATTCCATACCCACGGTTCCAGCCATCATCCGGCCCCTGCTCCACTACCTCGAACTGCCTGTCGATCAGGTGGAGGTCACCCGGATTGTGGACTTGGTCTCTTGCGACGAGTCCATATCCGCGCAGTGTCTCCGCGTGGCCAATTCGGCCCTGTATTTCCGCACCCGCGAGGTCAAGTCCGTCCACGGAGCGGTTCTGGTGCTGGGAGTGCGGCAGATCCGCGAGATCCTGCTCTCCTGCAGCCTGCTGAATCTTCTGCCGAAGGAAAGCTGGGTGATTGACCCGCTCGTTTTCTGGGAGCATTCCTTGGGTTGCGCCCTGGTCAGCCGCTACTGCGCCCGCAAAGCCCGCTTTCGCGAGCCGGAACGGGCTTACTTGGCGGGGCTGCTGCACGACATCGGCGAGCTCGTCAACATGCTGTCGTTTCAGGAGGAGTTCCGCGCCGCCGCCCAACTCGCCCGGTCCGAGCATATTCCCTTGCACCAGGCCGAGTATTCTGCCCTGGGCTTCACCCACTGTGATACGGGAAAAATTCTGGCCGCGCACTGGCGGCTGCCGGAAGACATCGCGGAAGTCGTTGGGCACCACCACAACGTCCAGCAGGCGAAGCTTCACCCCGTGCTGGTCGCGCTGGTCGGCCTGAGTGATCGCCTCTGCCACATTCACCAGTTGGGTTACGACATCGATGCGTCGCTCGACTGGAAACTGGAGGACGATCCCGCCTGGGTGATCCTAACGCGGGATTATCCCCTCCTCCCGCCGAACGATCCCTCGCGTTTTCTCCTGGACATGGAGGGGTTCGCCGGCGAAGCGCGTAAACTCGTTCGCTCCATCCTGCGCAACTGACAGGCTGCACTCGACTGCGGTGCGTCGCGGCACCAGCGCGGATTTCTCACCACGGACAGGGAAGGGCGGGGCTAAAACCCCGCCCTTCCGGCCGTCCCATGAAAAGCGGCAGAGCGTCATGAGAAATCCGGGTTAGGCAAAACTGGAAAGGCTCGCGGTGGGAAACCACCGGCCGGCTACCCCCCTGGCGGCGCCGGTGCGGGTGGTGGCGCAAATGGGGGTGGCTCTCCCAGGCAGGAAGCAGGCTGGGAGTCAGGCTGAGGCGGAGAGAGAACCGCGCCGAGGCTCGGGTAACGGCCGCCGAAAAAATGGAGCACGTAAGACTGGAAGAACACCATGGCGGGGGTGCTGATGAGGGCAATCAGATAGAAAAGGCCCATCACGACAATTCCGCCCAGGACGATCACGGCGCTGATGGTCGAGAGGTTCCAAGTGAGACCGGCGACTTTGCCGGCGAAGAAGAGTATGACGCCCGCGATGGCCAGGGGAATCGCCACGGCAATCAGGGCCAGGAGCGTGACGATGCCGAAGAGAATGGCGCTGCCCATGGCCAGGACGATTTTCATCAAGACAAAGCCGGCGTAGGCCATCTTCTCTTGAGCCAACATCGGAAACAAGCGGCGCCAGGCATCCAGCACTTTCAGGTTTTCAAGCGCCATAATCGGAATGCAGAAATCCTTGGCCAACAGACCCGCGAGCCCGCTCACCAGAAACAGCCCCAACAGAACGAAGAGCAGCAGGACGCCACCGAGAATCAGCAGGGCGAGGTGCTCTCGGGCATGCTGGAACAATCCGGCGCGCCAGGCAAAGAATAGCGGTCCACCGATGAATAGAACAATGCCGATGCAGACGGCAAGGAAAAGCGAGAGACACCAGAAGAAGTAGCTTCGGCCAGGGGGCTCCCAGCGCCTCCAAATCCCTTTCAACTCGCAGCGATCGTAGAGAACCGAATCGAACAGCACGAAGCGGTACACCGAGGCTACGTAAATCCAAAGGAAAAGGAATAAGAGCAGCAAGGCGATGCCGGCTACGATCCAGGGTAAGAAGGTGTGAAGGTTACCCCAAGCGAAAGGCAGGAAGTTGAGGGAGGAACTCCCACCGCGGGACCGCGGGTGGTAGTTGAAGCCTCCTGGAGACGCGCCCCCACCCGCGAATTCGCCGGTGATCAGCGCGATCATGGCCAGGCGTGCCCAGCGCCGGAATCGAAAGGGCACAAAAAGCTGGCGTTTGGTCTGCTCAAAAGCGGGTCCGATGGAATCGATAGCGGATAAGGGCTTGGGCATATCGCAGCCTCTATCGTTGCTTCCTCAAACCGTCTGCAGGGCTTCGAGCGAGCTTATGGTGTTAGAAGATAGTGCCGCGGAACGTGGGAGTCAAGGGACGTCTGCGGAATAAGCCGCGGCCGCGCGGCAAAGGGGGCGCCCGGCGGCCTGAACTTCGGGTCCGACCCCCGTACGCGCGCCCCTTGGCCGCGCCCCAAATCTCAGATTCCGGATTCCAGGAGCGGCAGTGGGAATGATTCCCTCCAACTTGCAGTCGTGGCGCACGGTGGCGGTCTCATTCCCCCTGGCCGCCGCGTTGCTGCAGAATGTATTTGCCGATGNNACCGATTTCGTGCCCCACAAAAATAACCCACCCGCCCTGCTCGGCCGCCTGGGAAATGTATTTAACCATCTGGATATAATCCATATCATCAAATGCCGTGCCGCCGGCCTGAGCCAGGTCGCAAAACGCCGGGTCATTAAAATACTCATCGTAATAGCCACGCCCTACCATAAACTTTTCCGCGATGAGCGGCACATAGCTCTTCATCTGGCGGCCCCTCCCCACGAACTTCTGTCCGCAGGGGTAAGCGAAGGTCACCATGTGCACACCGAGGAGGCGCTGAATCTCCGCATTGGCTGTGTCGAGCTGTTGGGACATCTGCTCCAGGGTGTAATTTTCCAGCGCGTTGTGGAAGGACCAGGGGAAATTGCCCGTGCACGGGTGGGACACACTGTGGTTGGCGATCTCATGGCCGCCGGCCACCGCCCGTTTCCAGCCCTCCAAGCGCTCCTCGACACCACCCGGGTTGACAAAGAAGGTGGCCTTGACACCGGTCGAGTCGAGCACGGCCAAGCCCTTGTCGATCTGGCTCAAGCGGGCGTCGTCAAATGACAGACTCACTGCCACGCGCTTGCCCGCCGGCCAGTGATAGGCCTTCTTGGTTGCCTGGGGAGAAGAGTAGGACGGTGATGGTTCCCGCGCAGCCGCCACGCATAGCAAAGACAGGGTGATCACCAAGGTCCACACATTTCGCGATATCACGTGTTCATACCTCCGTAAGATTGGGGTCACGGCAGCCGCAAACCTATTCTTCACCTCCACAGTATTGTGGAACGTGCGGAGGAACCGTGGGGTGGCGGGGCAAATCCGCCCTGCCCTCCTCCCGCGCGCCAGTATGCTCGGAAAAAGCCCCCATGGCAACCCAGGTTATGGCCACAGCTCAGGGCCGCGCCTGCCGGTGGCGGTCGAGCCAGTAGGCCCAGGCCACAAAGACCCAGAGGCCGAGGCCGGCCACGGCAATGGCTTTCACGCTGGGCGGCGGCGGCCCGAAGAGGTTTGCAAAGTACATCAGCACGAGCAACGCGATGAACGACCAGAAGGCGTAGATGCCAACGCGGTCGCGCGGCCGCATGGTATTCCCATAGACCACCACGCCGAGCGCGAAAATTGCACCCTCCACCAAAAGGGTTCCGGCCCGCGAATTCCAAAGGCCGAGGCCGGCATAGATCGAGCCGCCGGGATAAAGTGGCAGGTCGGGGCGGTGGGTGAGAGCATCAAGCAGCCAGTGGCTCATCAGCACGAACCACAGGCAGAGCGCTCCGCGCCAATCCCGTCGTACCACTCTGTAAATACCCGCGAAAAGGCAGGCCCAGCCGAGGTCGGCGAGCAGGCTATGGGAGAGAGGGTAGGACGTGAAATCCAGGGGTGTGACAGCCGTATGACCCGGCACGATGGCCACCCGCTCAAGGCCCAGCAGCAGGAAGACCGGCCAGAGGAGATCCGTGAACTGCGCCGCCATGACCAGAGTGCCGAGCGAGGTGCGAGGCGCCACCCTTTTCGCGGCCAGCGCGACGCCGAAGTGCCCGATGAACATCTGGACTCTATCCTGACGGCGGGATCCACTTCGCTTGCGAAGGGAGGAATCCGCCCGAGGAAATCAGAATGGGAAAGGTTCAGGCCGGCCGCCCCGGGTAGCCTGAGCTGCGGCCGTGGCCGGTCATTTCAAATACGTATCGAACCATTCCAGGGCTTCCTTGTTGCCGGTTTTGGGCGCGATGTAGTGCCCGGTTTCGTACCAGACCTGGCGCTTGGGCACCCGCAAGAGACCCATGATTTCTTTGGCCAGTTCGGAGCGCACAGGTTTGTCCTGTGTGGCGTTCACCAGCAAGACCGGCGCGGTGATGCGCGGCACAAAGTTGAGCGTATGCCGATAGCGCCGGTTGGGGTCATCCGTCGAGCCGTTCGATTCCTGCGTGACGGTCAGAACAACGGCAGAGAAGCGCGGGTCGAGCCCGGCCACCATGGCGCCGATCCAACTGCCGCGGCTGCCGCCCAGCAGGCCGATTTTCTTGGAGTCGACTTCCGGCCGCGTCTCGAGGTAGTCGATGCCGCGCCGCTGGTCAATGACGCTCTGCACCACCATGTCGCGCGTCTTGTAGGGCAGGAGCCTTTCTTCCTCGATGTCCGGGTTCAGCATGCGCTCCCCGAACCCATAATTGTCGATTACCAGCACGCAGCGGCCGGAACGCACCAGCACGTCGAGCCAGTCCTGTACCCAATCTTCGTTCTTGCCCCAGAAGCCGTTGGAGCCGTGCACCAGCAGGACGGCGGGGAAGCGCTGGCCCTGCTCCACTATGGGATGAGCAAAGTACCCGGGCACGCGCTCGTTGTGGGCGCTGCGGTAAGCGATCTTCTCAATCACGTAGGGAATGCGATAGGGCCATACGCCGATGGTCGCGGCCTCGAGCGACAGGGTGTGGTCATACTGGAAAAGGTCGGCGATCTGCCGAAACGTGGCGTCGTCCACGGGGGTGCGGTTCACGGGCGCCTGATCCCCGGCCCGCGCGGCTGCAGGCGTCCCCAACAGTAAAGTCAGCCCCACCAGCACGGGCCACCCCGCGGCGCGAGTCCGTGTTGGGTTCCATGACTGGTTCTTGCTTTTCATTACCAAGACCTCCGGTGGAGCATCATGCCCTGTTTCGCAGTCAGCCAGACTCCCCAACGCCCGATGAGGACGAAGATCCCTCCCCGTCGAACCGACCGAAGTCTGGGTGGGAACGGAGGAATCCGGAAGAAACCACCTGGGAGCGAGATCCGCGCAGCGCGCCCCACGGCCGCGCGGGCATGAATCAGATCTGAAACTCGCGCTTGACCTTCTCCGATTTCTCCGCCACCGAGCGTGCCAACTGTTCTTTGTGCTCGACCAGTTTCTGCGCGATGTCAGGGTCCGACGTGGCGATGATCTGGGCGGCGAAGATGGCGGCGTTGATCGCGCCCGGCTTGCCGATGGCCGTGCAAGCCACGGGCACGCCGGCGGGCATCTGCACGGTCGCGAGCAGCGCGTCGAGCCCCGCGAGCGAAGTGGTGGCCATGGGCACACCGACGACGGG
>PMYF01000824.1:6065-7280 GCA_003171295.1 Acidobacteriota bacterium
CCGGGCGACCGGTGCGCAGAGGTAATCTCAAGTTCAAAGGGAATGCCAAATTTCTTCAGCGTTTGTGCGGCCTCGGTCATGACGGGCAGGTCAGTGTCACTACCCATGACGATGCCAACCAAGGGCTTCTCAGGCATCTTTTCTTTCCTCCCTTGCCAATCGAAGTGGGATGCCCCTGGTGTGAACTCGGCACTACTTGCGTGCGGAGGGGCGCTCCCCTTTAGAGGCACGCGACCGCTTGGGCGCGGGGGCATTCGCCAGCCGGCGCAGCGCCTTCGCGCCGATGTCTTTCCGGTATTGCATGCCTTCGAATTGAAACTTGCTGACCCCCGCGTAGGCACGCTGGATGGCGGAGGGCAAATCCTCCGCAATCGCCGTGACTCCCAACACGCGCCCACCCGCGGTAAGCAAGTGGTGATCCTCCACACGCGTTCCGGCATGGAAGACCTTGACGCCCCCCAACGCTTCGGCCGCATCGTAGCCGGTGACGACCTTGCCGACCTCGGGTTTTCCCGGGTAACCCTGGGACGCCAGCACCACGCAAACAGCGGGATTAGGGGTCCAGTGCGCATCCACCGCCGCCAACTGGCCCTGGCGCTGCGCCATGAGCAGGTCCACCAGATCGGAGCGCAGCCGCATCAGAATGGGCTGAGTCTCCGGGTCACCCATGCGGACGTTGTATTCCAGCAACATCGGGCCTGTCTGCGTCAGCATGAGCCCGAAATACAAGAAGCCCTTATAGGGAGCGCCTTCCATCTCCATACCCGCCAGGGTGGGCGCGACGATGGAGCGGAGAATTTCGTCGTGCAACGGCTCGCTGAGAATCGCATCGTCACTATAGGCGCCCATGCCGCCGGTGTTGGGCCCGAGGTCTCCGTCCAGAAGCGCCTTGTGGTCCTGCGTGGGCACGAGAGGGAGAATGCCACGACCATCGGTCAGTACGATGAAGGACAGTTCCTCGCCCGCCAGGCAGTCTTCGATGACCACGCGCTCACCGGCCGCCCCCAGTGTCTTCCGGCGCATGAATTCGTCGACGGCCTGTTCGGCTTCCTCGCCGGTGCGGGCGACAACCACACCTTTGCCCGCCGCCAGCCCGTCGGCCTTGACGACTACCGGAAGCGGGAAGAGCGCCAGGGCTTTGATGGCAGCATCGAAGTTCTCAGCCACCGTGGATCGCGCGGTCGGAATGCCGTGGCGCTGCATGAACTCCTTGGC
>PMYF01000824.1:7303-16624 GCA_003171295.1 Acidobacteriota bacterium
CCCGACTACGGTGAGGTCCGCGTGCAGTTGCTTCGCCACTTCCAGGATCGCCTTCGGCTGCGCAAGGTCCACCGGCACGCACTCCGCCTCCTGCGCAATGCCGGCATTGCCGGGGGCACAATACAACTCCTCCATGCGCTGGCTTTCATGCAGCTTCCAAGCAAAAGCGTGTTCGCGACCACCGGAACCGATAACCAGAATCTTCATAGGATGGCGTACACTATTCGCAATGACCTGAGTTTGTCAATCGGTTAGATGCGGGGAGCCAGTTCGTCCGTTTTCCGGGGTGACTCTCGGCTGGGCTTGCAGCCACCAGAGAAGGTTGGAAAGCCCATTGGGCGCGGGAGTATAATGTTCTCATGGGCACCGAAGTCATTCCCAAACTGACTTTCGAAGAGTTTCGCGAACTCCCCAGCGACGGGAAGCGCTACGAGCTCGTGCGTGGAGAGGTGCATGTGACTCCAGCTCCGGCAACGCGACACCAAGCCGTCGTTCAGAACCTCACAGTGAATTTGGGGTCTCACGTCATCAAGAATCATCTCGGCGAGGTATGGACAGCGCCCCTGGATGTGCGCCTAAGCAAAGATACCGCATTGCAGCCGGACTTAATTTTCATATCGAACGCCCGCGCCGGAATCATCCAGGAGAATTGGATTGCAGGCTCGCCGAAGCTTACCAACCCGCGCTCGCCAACTTTGGAAGCCAGGCGCGGCAGCCCTCACCAGTCCCGCTTTTCGAAAGAAAATGGTTCCTGACACCATTTCCCACTTTCTAACGGCGCTAACACGACTCCCGCCGGGCGGTGTGGGACACGCGAGCAGTTTGGTCCCGCCTGCTGATGGGCGCATACATGAAATACATTGTTTGCGCCACCCGCGAACTCACCATCCGGCTAAGCCAGCCCGAATGGCCCTTGCCGCACTGCTCGCCGGAGCTTTGAGCCAACAAGCCAGTCAAAGTGAGCGCGTGCAGTTGCATTGAATCGATCAAATTTCCGTCTGCGATAGGCGGCGAGCAGTAGGCAGCAATTGGCAAATACTGGCTGCTGGAGTCGCTTGAATCGTTGGAGTACAGTATCTGACACTTCCTCGTGGGGCGGAATCCTTCTCACTGACTGTGCCAATTCACCGGCATGAACCGACGCATTCAAGTCATGCGTCTGTTGTTTCATCACGTCAATCGCCTTCCTGGCGAGTCCCGACGGTTCAGAACCCATGAGCTCACGAGCGTACTCAAAATAGTGGATCAATTCTCTACGAGCAGCGTAGGAGATCGGTTTTCGGGCGTCCTGTGAGAACCCGGCGTTTGAGCCCGCTCCGAAACTATGCCATTCAATAGGATGATCAGTGAAGTACACCGTCCAAAGCGTAAGCTCCACAAGGCGCCGCAATTCAACTGCTCCAAGAGATGGTTGCCCCAGGCTCACTAGCATCGGAACTCGCAGGATAATAGACCGCGCAGCCGCGAGGCGAGGTCGCAGCGACGGGACAGCGAGGTTTCTGAGAACTACATCCGCCGAAAGCGAGATTGCATAAACCTCCTGGAAGGACTTCGTTGACCGGGCCGCCGCTAGGCATGCACTTACCATTTCCGCGGAGTCGTCAACGTAGTCATTGACCTGCTTGCAGAGTTGTTGCCGACTTACTGGGTTAGTCATGTGCGAGCGCTCTTAATGACGTCGATCCAGCCTTGAGTCTGGCTTCCTTTCTCCCAGTCGAGTGCAGCCAACAAGTCGATCCGCGCCCGGTCCGGAACCGACTCTATCGCCGCCGCGAGTCTGCGTGCCAGTCTCTCCTTTCCGTCTTTCGGCTTGGCGTGAACGTTGAGTCCGTGCGCCGAAGCATAATCGAGAATCGCACGCGAGTTGGCAAATCGAGGAGACTTGAGAATCGCGTCGAGAATTCTATCCCTCGTAGGTGGCTGCCGCTCGGATGGCCGCCTTTTACTGTCGACATTCTGCTGCAAGCCTTGTCTGCGACGAAGCTCATACGGGGATTGCTGACGCGACGGGCCAGCTTCACGGGCGAGGGCGAGGAGGGCGGATCTAATGCTGGCGGACACTCCCGAGTAGCGGCTTGCAGCCACAAAGTCATCGGGCGCATATTGGCTCAGGAGCCGATGGACATCACTCAAGATAGCGTGGATGTTGGAGTTCTTCACGAGTTCTTCCCCTTTGGGGCATGCTGCTTCCCAGAGAAATGATGTATGCGCGCCTTCAGTTCATCTGCGATTTTTCCGACCGCGGATTTAGGGTTAGTATGCGCGTAGAGCGTCTCGAAAATGGGGGTTTGATCCCTCACTGATCGAATGAACGAGTTGGAGTATTTCAACCGCGACGAGAAAAGCTCTGTTTTTTCTTTTGTTGCCTCACTGCGGAGTTCGTCCATTGCCTGTTGCTCGACTTCAGATGTGCCCGTCACTTGAGTAAACACAATGCCCAGAACCTCAACTTTGTGTGGATCTGGACAGTTGTTCCTGAATGTCTTAATCGTTTCAATCAAGTTCGCGAACCCCAAGATTGAAAACCTGTCAGGGCGCATTGGTATTAGCAGGTAGTCGGAGGCGGTCAGCGCCATGGTGGTTAGCACGGAATCGGTGGGGGGGCAGTCCACAAAAACGTAGTCGTAATCGTCCCTGATACGAGCAAGCAGCTTTTCGAGACGATAGTCCATTTGAGCCGGATTCTTGACGACCCATGCCAAGCCAAGTTCCGACGGAAGGATATCGAGTCGCTTGCCATCGTTGGCCCGAATTTTGTGAAGGGCAGCCCGAGGGTTGTTCTTTACCTTTTTCATCCGTAAATCAAGGGAAGGCTGGTCAATGAGCAAATCCGCAACCGTGCCTGCCTTCTTCCGATGAACTTGGAATGCCTTATAGTCCATTACGTATTGAGTCGCGTTGAACTGAGGGTCCAAATCGACTAACAACACGTTGCAGTTTTCTTTCTGATGCATGTGCCACGCAAGGTTCACCGCCAGGGTGGTCTTGCCTACCCCGCCCTTCATATTGAGTAAGGAAATTGTAACGGACATGAGTTGCCTCCCCTCAAAAGCTGAGTCTTCTTAGCGGGCTGCGACAGAATCCGAACGCGCACAGGTCCCCGAGCTTTGGAGCGCGGGTGGCGCGCACATTGTCTTTGATGTACGCGCCTCACGAACACCCGCAACATCTCTGTCACCGTGTCCTATCCATAGCCTGTCCTGGCTACTTAACGGCCGCCGACATAAAAGGCGATGTCGGCGCCACCCACCGCAAACGAACGGGCTGGTTCTTCACGGGGTAGCGGCAGTGGATTGCGCACGTCTTGAATCCGGCTCGTCTTACGCTTTTGCTTTCTTGATTTCGTCGACCAGGGGCGGAACGACTTCAAAGAGGTCGCCCACGATTCCGTAAGTGGCAACCTCGAAGATGGGTGCTTCCTTGTCCTTATTGATCGCGACGACCGTGCTCGCGCCTTTCATGCCCACCATGTGCTGAATCGCGCCGGAGATTCCCAGCGCCACGTAAAGCTTGGGCGCCACGGTTTGTCCGGAGCTGCCGATCTGGCGGTCCATGGGCAGCCAGCCGTTGTCGCAAATGGGCCGGGAGGCGCCGATTTCCGCGCCCAGGGCTGCGGCGAGCTGCTTGGCGAGCTCGAGGTTTTCCGGCGCTTTGATGCCGCGGCCCACGGCGACGATGATGGGTGCCTGGGTCAAGTCCACGGCCTGCTTCGCCTCGCGAAAGCGCTCACCGGGCTTGGCGCGGATGGAGTCCGCGGCGAGTTCCACCTCGACGGGCGTGATTTTGGCCGCGCTGGCGCCGCGCTCGACGGAGTCTTCGCGAAACGCCGCCGCCTGAAACGAGAGGAAGTAGGGCGCCTCGCCTGCGAACTCGATGTCGGCGGAATACTTCCCCTGGAAAACCTGGCGCACGAAGACAAGCTTGCCGCCTTCGTTGCGATACCCCAGGCAGTCGCTCACCAGGCCGCGATCGAGCGAGGCCGCGAGCTTGGGCGCGAAGTCGCGGACCTGATAGGTGTGGCTGCAGACGAAGAAGCGCGGTTTCTGCTGCGCGATGATGGTGCGCAAAGCGAGCGCGTAGCCGTCGGCGGTGTACTCCGCGAGCAGCGGGGAATCGACCGTCAAAACTTCCTGGACGGCGACAGCGGCAAGTTCCGTGGCCAGCGGCGCGAGGCTCGAGCCCACCAGCACGACGCTCACGGTGGTTCCCAAATCCTGCGCCAGGCGCTGGCCCGCCGCGAGCGCTTCCCAGGTGGGGCGGGTCAGCTTTCCGCCCTGGTGTTCTGCGAAAACCAAAATGTGATCAGGCATAGTTGAACCGTGTCAGCTCCTGCGCTGTAGCGCCAGTGTCCCCACCGGCGCCCGGCGATGAGGACATCGCCGCTACAAAGACCAATCGCTGCTCACCAACCTACTCGCCATCTGGCGTGGGGCCCGGAAGGGCCGTGGCAGACGATTCCGTCCCGCCGGATTCCTCCGCCTCGGATTGCTCGGCCTTTTCCGCCTTTCTGGACCTCGCCGCCCTCGCCGGACGCTTGACCTTTTCCGCGGGCGCGCCGAAGGAATCGAAACTCTCGCAGACCATCTCGATAGGAATTGACTTATGGAACTTGCCCGCTTCGAATTTCCTGATCTGCTCGCGCCAGAGCGGGCTGGTGCGAGCCAGTTCGAGTGCCTTGTGGTCTTTCCAGAACACCACCCAAAGGTATTCCGGTTTGCGCGCCTCGAAAATCCTGATGAAATGAGCTCCGAGGCAACCGTCGATTTTCTTGAGTGAGGGCAGGGTCACTTGCCGGCCGAACTTCTCGTAATCCGCCACACGCTTCTTGCGCGCGCGCATTCTCCAGATGTGGACGAACATCGTGAGCCTCCTTGTGCCTTAGATCACCCGCGCTTCGTTCTTGAGTTTGTCGACGAGCCGGGTAGCGATTTCTTTGGGGCTACCTGCGAAGAACTCGGTCTGAGCAGCCTTCGGCGGAACATAGACCCGGGTGATATGGTACCGCGGCGCCAAATCCTCCGCGCTCAGGCCGAGCGCGGCCGCATTAAGTTTCTGAACGGGCTTGGACTTCGCCGCCATGATCCCTTTCAGCGTGGCGTAACGCGGCTTGTTGATGCCGGATTGAATGGTGAGCACGGCGGGCTGCGGCAGTTCAATCCACTGGAACCAGCCGCCTTCGAGCTCGCGCTTGACGCGCAACCCGCCGCCCTCCGCCTGGATCTCCATGATGATCGTGGAGTGGGCGAGGCCGAGGAATTCCGCCAGCAACACGCCGGTCTGGGCGAACCCGAAATCGTCGGATTGCAATCCGGTCAGGATGACGTCGGGCTTCTCTCGCTCGATGGCCTTTGCGAGCGCGCGGGCGATACCGAAGGCGTCGAGCGCGGCGAAGGCGGCATCGTCAAGATGCAGGGCGCGGTCGGCGCCCTTGGCCAGGGCTTCCTTGATGGCCTGCTGGGCGCGCGCCGGCCCCAGCGTGGCGAGCACCACTTCGCCGCCATGCTTTTCCTTCAGGCGCAGGGCCTCCTCGAGCGCGTAAATATCCGGCTCGTTGACTTCAAAACTGAGATCGGTTTCCTGCACCCAGGTGGCGGCGGCGTTCAGCCGCAGCCCCGAGTCACGCGCAGGAACCTGCTTGATGCAAACGACGATTTTCACGGCGACAAATCTCTCCTGTATGGGACCAGTTAGCGTCTTGGGTAGCCAGAGGAAAAATCTGGCCGGGGTCATTATATGCGAATTGGCTGATGGGTGCAGCGGTTTAGCTGTGCGGGGTGGGAAAGACCAGCCGCGAGGTTCGGCGAAACGAAGCTGCCTACTCTGCGTACCGCTTCAACAGCAGCGCCGCGTTGGTCCCGCCGAAGCCGAAGGAATTGGAGAGGGCGTACTCGACCTCGGCCTTGCGGGCTTGGTTGGGGACGTAATCCAGATCGCAATCCGGGTCGGGGTTTTCAAGATTGATGGTGGGCGGAATAATCTGGTCGCGCAGGATCAGGGCCGTGATGCCCGCTTCCACACCGCCCGCGCCGCCCAGCAGATGGCCGGTCATGGACTTGGTGGAACTCACGGGCATTTTGTAAGCGTGGTCGCCGAAGACCTTCTTGATGGCGAGGGTTTCCAGGCGATCATTGTAAGGCGTCGAGGTGCCGTGGGCATTGATGTAGCTGACCTGCTCGGGCAGGATTCCGGCGTCCGTCATCGTGGCGCGCATGGCGCGCACCGCGCCATCGGCGGTCTCATCCGGTGCCGTGATGTGGAAGGCGTCGCCCGACATGCCGTACCCAACGATTTCGGCCAGGATCGGCGCGCCGCGCTGGAGCGCGAAATCCAGTCCTTCCAGCATCAGCATGCCCGCGCCCTCGCCGATCACGAAGCCGTCGCGCTCTTTATCAAACGGGCGGCTGGCCCTTTCGGGTTCGTTATTGCGCGTGGAGAGAGCGCGCATGGCGGCAAACCCGCCCACTCCCATGGGCGTGATGGCGGCTTCGGTGCCGCCGCAGATCATCACGTCGGCGGCCGAGCGCTGGATGACCTTGAAGGCATCTCCCACGGCATGGGCGCTGGAAGAGCAGGCGGTGCAGGTGGCGGAGTTCGGTCCCTTGGCGCCGTGGCGGATGGAGACATGGCCGGCGGCGAGGTTGACGATGGAGGCGGGAATGAAGAAGGGTGAGATCTTGCGCGGGCCGCCCTGCAGCAGCGCCGTGTGTTCGCGCTCGATGACATCGAACCCGCCGATGCCCGAGCCGATATGGACGCCCACGCGCTCGGCGATGTCGGGAGTGATCTGGAGCCCCGACTGCGCCACGGCCTGCTGGCTGGCCGCCAGGGCGAACTGAATGAAAAGGCCCATCTTCTTCAGTTCTTTCTTTTCGATGAACTGAAGCGGATCGAATCCCTTCACTTCCGCCGCGATGGTCACGGCGAAGCCCGTGGTGTCAAAATGCGTGATGGGCTCGACGCCGCTCTTGCCGGCCAGCAGATTCCGCCACGTCTCCACCGTGTCGAGGCCGACGGCGGTAAGCAAACCCACACCGGTCACGACGACTCTCCGCGTCAAGCTTTGCTCCTCCTGTGGAGATCTGCCCTGCGCTGGTCAGTTCTTCGAGGTTTTTATATGGCCCTGGATATAGTCGACCGCGTCCTTGACGGTCGCGATCTTCTCCGCGTCCTCGTCCGGGATCTCAATTTCGAACGACTCCTCAAACGCCATCACCAGTTCCACGATGTCGAGTGAATCGGCGCCGAGATCGTCGACGAAATGCGCGGTGGGGGTAACTTCCGACTCGTCCACCCCGAGCTGCTCCACAATAATCTGTTTCACCTTCTCTTCGGGCGAAGCCATCAGTCCATCCTCCTCAAAGTTACATGGGGGCGCTCATTCTAACTGCGCTACGGGCAAGCGTCAAGCGCTGAGTAGTCCCAGAGCCTTACCCGCTAGGCCATGTACATACCACCGTTAATATTGAGTACGTGACCCGTAATATAGCTCGCTTCCGCTGAGGCCAGGAAAAGCACGCCGTTCGCCACCTCACGGTCGGTGCCCATGCGGCCCAGGGGAATCACGCCTAACATCTTTTCCTTGATTTCTGCGGGCAGACCCTCGGTCATGGCAGTCGAGATAAAGCCCGGAGCGACGGCGTTCACCGTGATGTTGCGCCGGGCGACTTCCGCAGCCACCGCCTTGGTCAGGCCAATGATGCCCGCCTTGGAGGCGATGTAGTTCGCCTGGCCCACGTTTCCGACTTGCGCCACNNAGGACGGCTTCCCAATCTTCGCTCTTCATCCGCATCACCAGGTTATCCTTGGTAATGCCCGCGTTGTTCACCAGGATGTCGATCTTGCCCCAGGCCGCGATGATCTCTTCCATCATTTTCTGGACGGTCAGCGGGTCCGTGACATCGACGACGCACTTCAGCACCTTGTGTCCCAGGTTCTGGAATTCCTCGAGGGTCTCATCGAGCTTGGGGCGGGGGATGTCGGCCAAAACGATACTCGCGCCGGCTTCGGCCAGGGTCAAGGCCGTGGCCCGGCCGATTCCCTGGGCGCTGCCCGTCACCAATGCTACGCGTCCTTCCAGACTCAGCATAACGTTATCGGCTCCTTGTTATTGCTTTTCAATTTGCTCCTGCGTGACCCCCTCACCCGTCCCACCCCGGCTGGTGAAAACGCCGGTTGCGGTCCACCCTCTCTTCCCAGGGGGCGAGGGCAGTTAATTCCAAGGGGCTAGCGAGGTCACGGGGCCAGCCGCGCCACGACCTCGTTGAGCGTGGCGACGTCTTCGACGCGCAGGCACTCCGCGCTGCGATCGATCTGCCGCAGCACTCCCGAGAGGACTTTGCCCGGCCCGACTTCCACGAACATCTCCACGCCTTCCGCGCGCAGGCGCCGCATCGATTCTTCCCAGCGCACGGGAGCGGTTACCTGGCGCTTCAGCCCTTCGCGCACAACAGCGGCGGCCTTCACCACCTGGGCGTCCACGTTGTTCACCAGCGGCACGGGCGGGTCGATAATCTCCGCCGCATCCAAGTCAACACTCAAACGGTCCTGCGCGGGCTGCATCAGGGCGCAATGAAAGGGGGCGCTCACGTTGAGCAGGATGGCCCGCTTGGCGCCACGCGCTTTCCCGATTTGCACGGCTCTCGCCACGGCCGCGGCGCTCCCGGCGATCACCACCTGGCCGGGTGAATTCAAGTTCGCCGAAGAAACGACCTCTCCTTGGGCGGCCTCGCGGCAAAGGGCTTCGGCCGCCGCGCCGTCCAGGCCCAGGATCGCCGCCATGGCCCCTTGGCCCACCGGCACCGCTTCTTGCATGTATTGGCCACGCTTGCGGACCAGTCGCACCGCGTCGGCCAGACCCAGCGCGCCCGCGGCCACCAAGGCCGAGTATTCTCCCAAGCTGTGCCCTGCTACATAATCCGCCGGAATGCCCTTTTCGCGCAAGACCCTTGCGGCAGCCACGGAAGCGGTGAGAATCGCGGGCTGGGTGTTGGCGGTAAGCTGCAGTTCTTCCACCGGGCCGTCAAAGCAGAGCTTGGAGATCGCGAAACCCAGAGCCTGGTCGGCTTCCTCGAATACAGCACGCGCACAGGCAAAATTCTCCGCCAACTCGCGGCCCATGCCGGGATATTGAGAACCTTGACCGGGAAAGATGAAAGCAGTCTTGGGCACGATTCCTACTCGGTGAACTAAGGAGTTAGAAGCCAGGAGTCAAACCAAGTTGCTTTCATGGAGCTACTATTGCCGACGCGAAACATCATGTTGAGTTAGTGACTGTTCGTGACCCCTCACCCGGCCCGCGCCGGCTGGTGAAAGCGCCGGTCG
>PMYF01000436.1 GCA_003171295.1 Acidobacteriota bacterium
CTGCGCCCCCGAGTGGGCAACCCGCAGCGTCCGCGGCCGTCGTGCCGCCCTCTGCGGCGTTGGTGTTCCTCCGCAATGGAAGGAAATTCGCGGAAGCCGGCCCGTTCCCCGGGAAACAGGAAAAAACCTCTGACCAGAAGGCGACGTACTTCATCCAGATTCCGCTGGAAAAGTTCCCCACCGGCCGCTACACCATTCAGGTGAATGTGCTTGCCCCGGCGCTCCAGCGCGTGGCGTTCGCGCGTGTGCCGCTGGCCATCGTCAAACCACCGGCCCGAACCCCGCGGGCGGGCCCGGGCCAGTGAGGACGGCAGTTACCGTTCCATCGCACCTGGACCGAAAAGTTCTCCTCTCCAGCCCCCTGGCCGGGTTAACATTCCCTCCATGGGCTGGGCGAGCATCATCAAACGACGCGCCCTCGAGGCCGGTTTCGACCTTATGGGGATTGCTCCGCCCGCCGCGTTGAAGGATTCCGAGTTCCTATCGCAGTGGGTGAAGAAGGGATTCGGCGGGGAAATGCGTTACCTTGCCGATCCCAGGCGGGCGGACCCGCATCGAGTGCTGCCCTCGGTGAAATCCGTAATCTCCGTCGGCCTTTTCTACAACACCCCCCACCCTTATTCCACGCAGGTTGGTGGCCCGAGCGAGGGCGAGCGAAACTCGGCCGCTCCTATCGCGGCAAGCCGCGAAGTGCGCCCGCGAGCCTGGATTTCACGTTATGCGTGGGGCAGGGACTATCACGACGTGCTGCGCGGGAAGCTCGAACAACTTCGTACGTCGGTCGAGGAGTTGGAGCCCGGTGTCGAGACGCGAGTTTACGTGGACACGGGGCCCATTTTGGAGCGGGCTTACGCACGTCTTTCGGGGATCGGATGGATGGGCAAGAACACCTGCCTGATCAATGAACGTAAGGGGTCATGGTTTTTCCTGGGGGTGATCCTGACCAATCTCGAGTTGGAACTGGACCTTCCCGCGCCGGACCGATGCGGCTCCTGCACCCTCTGCCTGCAAGCCTGCCCCACCGGAGCGCTAGTTGAGCCCTACGTAATGGACGCCTCACGGTGTATCGCCTATTTCAATATCGAGCTTAAAGGCGCCATCCCGGAGCAATTCCGGGCGGCGATGGGCAGCAACCTCTTCGGTTGCGACATTTGCCAGGACGTCTGTCCATGGAATTCTCCGCACCGCGCCAGCGTGAGTAGTTTGCGGGAATTCCAACCGCTCAAACTCTCTCCGGCTCCAACGGACGGACCTTCCGACGTCGCGTCCGAGATGGAACCAGGGAATGGGAAGGAACAGTCGCTTTTCAATCCGTCTTTGGGGGCGCTGACTTCAATAACAGAGGAAGATTTTCGTTGGTTCTTTGCGCGCTCACCGATTAAGCGCGCCAAATACCGCGGTTGGCTGCGCAACCTATGCGTGGCGATGGGAAATTCGCGGGACCCACAGTTTATCCCCTGGTTGGAAGCCGCAGCGGGAAATCCAGACCCCTTACTGCGCGACCATGCGGCGTGGGCGCTACAGCGCCTTCGATCCAAGAAATAGCACGCTGAACCAGCCTGCATGGGTTGAAGGGCGGTCCGGCTGGGGGCGGTCGAGTTCGAGGATTCAATTACTCCATCGGGATGCGGCTCTTGTTCTGCGCGAGCCACTGCGTAAAGGTTTGCAGCGACGGGTTCAAACTCCGCGACACGTCGAGATTGCGCGCGCCACAGAAGTACTCTTCGAAATCATGATTAAATTGGAACATATTGCCGAGGTCTTCGGCGCCGGGGAACCCAAAATCGCGGTACAACTCCGGGTAGATGGCGTTGTAACCCACATCCTGGCCCAGCGCTTTGCTGAGCGCTGCGGCCATCGCGGAACCGGTCAAATGCTCGCCGGCGATGCCGACCGTCTTGCCGGTGAGTTCGCGGCCCTTCTTGAAAATGCCGTAGGCGCACCGGCCGATATCCTCAGCGGCGATCCCCGGGAGTTTCTTGTCGCCCATGGGAAGCGTGATCGCCAGCTTCCCATCCGGTCCCTTCTTGGGGCCCATGCCGAAGTAGATGAAGTTGTCCCAATAGAACGAAGTCAGCAGGAAGGTGGTGGGAACGGCAAGGTCGGTGAAGACATGGTCTGCTTCGCCCTTGGCATCGAAATGCGGCACCTTGTACTTGCCCATCAGGGTGGGCATGCGGTTGTCACCGAGAGGAACCCACCGGCGGGTGTCTTCGAGGGTGGACCAGATAACATGTTGCAGGCCGGCGTGTTTCGCCGCCTGGGCCATGGCGGTGGCATTGGCCAATTCCTTCTCGGGCGAAAAATGGGCCCAGAAGAAGGTGACGCAATAGGCCCCGTAAGCTCCTTGGAACGCGCGCTTCAAGCTCTCGACGTCGTCTATGTCTGCCGCCACCACCTCAGCGCCCCGCTTGGCCAACTCTTTCGCCTTATCGGAGTTGGCGTCTCGGGTGAGCACACGCGCCGTAAAACTGCCAGCCGGATCGCTCAGGATGGCGCGAGCCACGCCGCCGCCCTGCGCGCCGGTTGCCCCCACGACAATAATGATCTTCTTTCCCGCCATGTGATTCTCCTGGTTGAGATGGCTGGCGAGACGCGCTGGCGCCTCGGATTTTGCTTGGGCCACTTTCGGCGCCAAAAGCCGAATCCCCACGCCGGCCCGCACGGCTCAATCGTATTCACTTCCGAGAAATTTCGAAGTCACCTTTTGGTGATCTACTTCGCAGAGTGGAAACGCTTCTCGATCTCAGCCCAATTGACCACGTTCCACCACGCGCCCACGTACTCATTACGTCGATTTTGGTACTTGAGGTAGTAGGCGTGCTCCCAAACGTCGATTCCCAATATCGGGTATTTGCCTTCCAGGACCGGGCTGTCCTGGTTTGCGGTCGAGTAGATGTCGAGCTTGCCGTTGTGAGCAACGAGCCAGGCCCATCCCGAGCCGAAGCGGCCCATCGCGGCAGCCGAGAGTTTATCTTTGAAGTTGTCAAAGCTTGTGAACGCACTGTTGATGGCCTCAGCCAGCTTGCCGCCGGGTTGCCCCCCGGCCTTCGGTCCCATGATCTGCCAGAACATGGAGTGATTCAGATGGCCGCCACCGTTATTGCGGACGGCCGTGCGGATTGATTCGGGGACGATCGCAAGATTGTTGGCCAGCAGTTCTTCCACACTCTTGCCGGCCAAAGCTGGGGCAGATTCTAAAGCTTTGTTTAGGTTGGTCACATAGGCGTTGTGGTGCTTGCCGTGATGGATTTCCATGGTCGCCTTATCGATGGAAGGCTCCAGCGCATCGGGCGCATATGGCAATGCAGGAAGGGTAAAGGGCATAGCAACTCCTTTAGTTGCGAAGATTTCGAAGGCACTCCACCAAGGCTCAGTTTCAGAGAGAAACCTACGCTGGTCGGCGGCGGCGCCTTCCGCACACTTTGAAGATGTCTGTCAAAACAGCCCGAACAGTAGTGTACTGAACTAGCTAGTATAGATCATATTCCCTCAACCTGTCAAATATCACGATGCGATAGGAAATAGAACCTCCGCGGAAGTTGAGCGTACGGCGGGGGTGTGCTAGCGTGATTGCTGCCGGCTGGCACCAGCTTTGATCCTTACCGGGACGGGATTCGGAAACTTACAATGGAGGAGCCCACAGAGCGTTGACCGAAGAATCGTCAGAGGCCTATCGTCAGCCGGCGGCAATGGCGATGCCCCGTGACCAGCAAGTTTCTCGCACCTGGGATTCATATCCGAAGGAGTATTCGAATGTGCAGAATCATTCTCGCGCTTTCCTGCTGGGGGTTCTCAGTTTTGTTTCCTTTGGCTATCCAGGCAGCGCGGGCAGCGAGCCCATTACGGCCCGTAGATCTGCGTTGTGAATACCGGAAGCACCCCCTTGGCATCGACACACTACAGCCTCGGTTGAGTTGGAAACTCAAGTCAAGCGATCCCCAGACGCGAGGTCGGATGCAGACCGCCTACCAGATCCTGGCGGCGAGTACTGAAGAGCTTTTGCGTAATGATCAAGGCGATCTCTGGGTCACGGGGAAGGTGGAGTCTGACAGGTCTATCCAGTTGCCTTATGGCGGCAAGCCCCTGTCGTCAGGCAAGGTGGTCTGGTGGAAAGTGCAAGTCTGGGACAACGACGGAAAGCCCTCGGGGTGGAGCGAACCGAGTTGGTGGTCAATGGGTCTCCTTGCGGCCGGCGACTGGAAGGGGAAGTGGATCGGGCTCGATGGCGGCGAGGGAAAACCGGAGCAGTTAGCAGGAGCCCAGTGGATCGGATCCTCTCAGCCCGGGTCCGAGACGAAATATTTCCGCCGAACCCTCGAAATGCCGTCGGACAATTCGGTCTCTGATGTTCTCGTGTACCTGGTCGGTTCCGGCGACTCCACGCTGTTCGTTAATGGGGAGCAGGTGGCAATAGCCAAGGGAGTTAAGGACCCCCTCTCGTCGGATATCACTAGTGCTTTGCACCCAGGCACAAACCTCCTGGCCGTTGCTGTGGCGGGTTCCGGCGCCAATTCTGGCGGTCTCATCGGCACACTGGAGATGAAAAGAGCAGGGGGCGAAACTGTGGTTGTGCCCACCGATCAGCAGTGGCGAGTTTCCTCGACCGAAGCCCCCAATTGGAATAGGCGTGATTTCAACGACTCGTCGTGGGAGGCAGCCAAAGTCCTGGGCGCCTATGGCATGGCTCCATGGGGAGAAGTTGGTTGGGCGGAACGCAGCGTCCTGCCTGCCCGCCTGCTTCGCAAGGACTTTGGGGCGGAGGGTCAGGTGAAACGCGCCACGCTTTATGTTTCGGGCCTGGGGCTCTTTGAAGCTTACTTGAATGGTAAGAGGGTCAGCAACGATGCGCTGACGCCCGCGCTAAGCGATTACGACAAGCGCGTCTTTTACTTGACGTATGATGTCACGAAGCTCCTGCGCCCGGGCAGGAACGCGCTCGGAATCATCCTAGGCAATGGCCGTTTCTTCGCCCCGCGCCATAAGGTTCCCACTTTCACGCGGACTTTCGGTTATCCCAAACTGCTATTGCAATTGGAAATGGAATTGGCCAACGGAAGACTTGCGCGTGTTACCACAGACGAAAGCTGGAAGGTAACCACCGACGGACCCATTCGTGCGAATAACGAATATGACGGTGAGGTTTACGATGGCCGCCGGGAGATGGAAGGCTGGAATCGTCCGGGCTTCCGCGAGAGCGGCTGGCTACCGGCGCGGGTCGTAAAAAGTCCTGTGGGAGCGCTCTCGGCCCAACCGTTTGAGTCCATTCGGGTCACCGATACTCTCCGGCCGATCGCCGTGACCGAACCGCTCCCGAACGTTTATGTCTTTGACATGGGACAGAACATGGTCGGTTGGTGCCGCCTGACCGTCACGGGACCGCGGGGCAGCCGCGTCACCCTTAGCCACGCCGAAAGGCTGAGACCCGACGGCACGGTCCATATGGAGAACCTCCGCTCGGCAGAAGCAGCTGATACTTACATCCTCAAGGGAACGGGGACGGAATTGTATGAGCCGCGTTTCACGTATCACGGCTTCCGCTACGTCGAGATGAAGGGTTTTCCCGGGAAACCCACCCTGGCTTCCCTCGTGGGGCGCGAAGTTCACGATGACGTGGAAGAGCACGCGGATTTCACTACGTCCAATCCCACTATCAACCAGATCTACAGAAACGTGGTTTGGGGCGCTAAAGACAACTACCGGAGTATACCCACGGACTGCCCGCAACGCGACGAACGCCAGGGCTGGCTCGGTGACCGGTCTGCTGAAAGCCGGGGTGAACCCTATATGTTCGATGTCGCTGCTCTTTATGCAAAGTGGGTGGATGATTTCGCGGACTCCCAGGATGCGCAGGGCAGCATCAGTGACGTATCCCCGGCGTATTGGCCTTTCTACGTTGACAATGTCACGTGGCCTTCCAGCTTCATCATTATTCCCGACCACCTCTACGATCAGTATGGCGATTTGAGGGTTATCGAGAAACATTACGACGGCATGCGGAAGTGGATCACCCATATGCGGACGTACCTCAAGGACGACCTCATGTCGCGTGATGTCTATGGGGATTGGTGCGTACCGCCGGAATCTCCGGAACTGATTCATTCGAACGATCCTGCCCGCAAGACGGATGGCACTCTTTTGGGCACAACCTACTATTATCATCTCCTCCGGTTAATGGTGCGTTTCGCGACCTTGCTGGGCAAGCAAGGCGACGCGGACGAGTACAGCCAGCTCGCCGACAGGATATCGATGGCATTTCATAAGACGTATTTTCACGCGACCAAAGGCCAGTACAGCAACGGCTCACAAACCTCCAGTGTGCTCCCTCTGGCATTCGGGATGGTACCCGAGCCGGATCGGCAGTGCGTTTCCCAGGCGCTGATTCGCAAAATTGAGGAACAGAACAAAGGGCACGTCGGGACAGGGCTTATCGGTGGCCAATGGCTTATGCAGACGCTTTCGGAAAGTGGCCACGCGAGCGTTGCTTATGAAATCGCATCCCAGCAGACCTACCCGAGCTGGGGTTACATGGCCAGCCACGGCGCCACGACGATCTGGGAGCTTTGGAACGGCGATACTGCCAATCCCGCGATGAATTCAGGCAATCACTTAATGCTGGTCGGTGACCTCATTACCTGGTTCTATGAGAATCTGGCGGGGATTCGTCCCGATCCCGCCAAGCCAGCATTCAAGCACATCATCATGCGCCCGACTCCTGCCGGCGATTTGACATCCGTAAAGGCTTCCCACCGTTCCCCCTATGGCGAGATTGTGAGTGATTGGACCCTTAACGGAGACCGCTTCACTTGGAGCGTAGCCGTGCCGCCCAATACCACGGCAACTGTCTACATACCGACGAACGGCAAGGCGACTGCAACCGAAAGCGGAAAGCCGGCAGGAGATGCCCCAGGCGTTAAGTACCTGCGGGCGGAGACGGGGGTGGCAGTTTACAGTGTAGGCTCGGGTAGTTACCGGTTCAGGTCCACCCTGCCGCACTGAACAACGCCTGGCTTGAAACGGAGGAGTTCCGAGCTGTTTGATTCGCTGCCGGCGGGGCTCCTCTCGCCGTGACTTGAGACCTTCTGGGGTTGATAAGGAGAGTGCATGAGCTGGACGGATGAGCTGGCGCGGGAAGTCTCCGGGCGAGTCCTGACGGACGAGGCCACGCGGGAAGCTGTCGCAACCGACTTTGGCCGCATCGTGGTGCGCAGGCCGCAGGCGGTGGTGTGCCCGGCGTCGGCAGAAGATGTGGCGCGCGTGCTGAAGTTCGCGGCTCGGCATTCGCTGAGCGTAGCAACCCGCGGGGGCGGACACTCACAAACCGGGCAGTCCCTTTCTGAGCATCTCGTGCTGGACATGGCTTCGCTCTGCCAACTCGTGCGTGTTGAAGACGGCACCGTGACCGTGCAGGCGGGGATCAAGTGGCGGACGTTGGTGGAGCACCTGGCGGCGCGGCGGGTCTCGCCCCCCGTCCTGACCAATAATCTTGATGTCACCGTGGGCGGAACGCTTTCCATGGGCGGGCTCGGCGTGGCCTCGTGGCGACATGGCATGCAGGCCGACACCTGCCTGGAGCTCGAGGTTGTGACCGGTGCGGGCGAAATCGTGCGCTGCTCGAGCGGTCACAATCGTGACCTGTTTGATGCCGTCCGCGCTGGCGTGGGCCAATTCGCGGTCATCACCGAGGCAGTCCTCAAAGTGCGGGATCATCAACCGCACTTCCGCAGCTTCTATCTGCTTTATGACGATTTAGCCGCCCTGCTCGCAGACCTGAAAACGCTGATGACCGAGGGACGGTTCGATGCCCTGGAAGCATGGTGTGCGCCGTGCCCGCAGGGTTTCAAAAAATTGGGGGGACAACGGCAGGCCTTCGCGCAATGGTTTTATCCGCTGCACGCGACGATCGAGACCGATGCGGGTCCAGCTCCTGCTGCGGCGGAAAAGCTGCACGGGTTGCAGTACTACAAGCACGTTCACACCGAGGACGGAGAGTTGCCGGAATTCTTCACGCGGCTCGACCCGCTGTTTGCTCTCTGGAAGCGCGGGGGATCTTGGGACTACGCGCATCCTTGGATGGAGTGCGTGCTGCCCTGGCAGACGACCGCGTTGTACGTCTCCCAGGTGCTTGCCAACCTGCCGCCGCAGGCGCTGGCGGGCGGGCACATACTGCTCTGGCCGGCGCGGGGGATGGCAGCGTCGGCGCCACTCTTCATGCGCCCCACAGGTGACTTCCTGATGGGCTTCGGGATTCTGCCCGCCGTGCCGAAGCCGTTCCTGGACGAGGTATTGCCACGACTCCACATGGCCAGCCAAGCTGCCATCCTGATGGGCGGCAAGCGATATCTTTCCGGTTGGGTTGACTTCGACCACGCTGCGTGGAAGGCCCATTATGGCGAACGGTGGGCCGACGTCGTGGCGGCCAAGAACAAGTTTGACCCGCAAGGCATACTGAATCCGGGATTCGTCAAATATGAATGACTGCCGGCGTACAGTACAACCAAGCCTCCGAGGTGGAGGGGTTACTCGCCGGTAAATTTTACAGTCTCTTATTAGGGTTGGGTGCCTGTGTCCGTATCCTTGGCAATGACAAATAACTTACATAAAATCAGATTGTTATGGGGAAAGGCCGGGCACAAATAGGGCACCCTTTTCCTTGACACCCCAGAACCTGCGTGCTACATTTTTTGGTCTTTGCATTGCCGGAAACGTCCCCCTCTGAGGCGTGACCTTCCCTATGAGTGACATCTTTCACCAGCTTGGGCACCTGTTCCTCCAATCCATACCTACCGTCATCTTCGTTTTCGTGCTTTTTGTAATTCTCGACCGGCTCTTTTTTCGTCCTCTGAGTGCCGTCCTGAAGAAACGCGCAGATGCGACGCTGGGGGCGCTGGCGCGGGCCCGCGAACAGGCTGCGGCAGCGGAGTCGAAGACGAAAGAATACGAGGAAAGGTTCCAGGCGGCGCGCCAGGACGTTTACCGCCAGCGCGAAGGGGAGCGTCGCGTGCGCTTGGCGGAGCGCGAGGCAGCCTTGCAGAAAGCTCGCCAACAGACTGAGGGGATGGTCCAGGAAGCTCAGGCCAGACTGGCAGAGGAAGTGGCTGGGGTCAAGGCGGAACTCCAAAGTGCCTGCCTTCCCCTAGCAGAGATGATTTCGCAGAGCTTGGTGGGTCCCGAGTCGACCACCGGCGGGGGAGGAGGGGCGCGACTTTGATCCACTTACTCCGCCAAGCTGCACGGTTGGGCTGCTTCGGGATTTGCCTGGTGGCATTTGCCCACCCCGGCATCGCACGGTCACTCGCGGTTGAGCCGGCGGCGGAAGAGAAAGGTCAAGAACCAGCCCACGAACTCCTTTACAAGGTAATCAACTTTGCCTTGCTCGCGGGAGGACTGGGGTACCTCCTGCGCAAACCGGCCGCGGATTTCTTCCGCTCGCGCTCGGCCTCCATCCAGAAGAGTTTGGAAGAGGGTCGCAAGGCGCTGGAAACATCCGAAGCCCAGCTTCATGCAGTGGAAGAGAAACTGCTGCACCTGGAAGAGGAAATTGCTGCTTTCAAAGCGTCAGCCGAGCGCGAAATGGCAGCCGAGCGCCGGCGCCTCGAGCAGGCAACAGCGGAGGAAGCTGCCCGGATTCTGGAGGCGGCGCGCGCCCAGTTGGACACCGCCGTGCGCGGAGCCAAGCTGGAACTGAAGAACTACGCCGCGCAGCAAGCGGTTACACTGGCGGCAGGATTAATCCGCGAGCGTCTGGATGAGCCCAAGCGCCGCCGGCTGGTGAACCAGTTTGAGGCGACGCTCCAGGCCAAGGAAAGAAAGAACTAGCCATGCCGACGGTTATCGCCAATCGATACGCGCGCGCCCTTGCGGATGTCCTTGCGCCCACAGGGAATTACCGCCAAGTGCTGAGCGAATTGGAAGATTTCGGCGCGGCTTATCGCCAGAGCCTGGAACTGCGCGAGGTTTGCGAAACCCCTGCCGTCGCGATGGCGCAGAAGTTAAGCGTGCTGGAAGCCATCGCCGGCAGACTGGGCAGTTCGCACGTTACGTTGAATTTCCTGCGCGTGCTGATGAGCCATTACCGGATGCCACTGCTGGGCGAAATTTTCCTGGCCTTCCGCGATGTTTCTTACGCGCGCCTGGGGATCGTGCGGGTGAAGATCTCTTCTGCTTCGGATTTGTCCAACGAGGAGCGGGAAATTCTGGGGGCGCGATTTAACGAACTAACGCAGAAGCAATCGGAGTTGGAATTCCTTCTTGACGGCGACTTGATTGGCGGCCTCGTGGCGCAAATTGGGAGCACCGTTTATGACGGCTCGATTCGCGGCCAACTGGACCGCATCCGGGAACAATTGATGGCGCAATA
>PMYF01000763.1 GCA_003171295.1 Acidobacteriota bacterium
ACCGGATCAAAGTGGCTATCGCAAGCTCAATTCAGGTCTTACGTCAACAGGGGTGGTCTTACCGCAGGATCGCCGATACCCTGGGCGTCCACCGGGAGACGGTGGCGCGCTACGTGCACCTGGCCGGACAGGAGCCAAAACCGGTCAGTAACCCGCCCCCCGGCTCGGGGAGTCCCGACCCTCCAAAACCGGCCAAACCCGTCCCCCGGCTTTTTCCCGGCCCCGAGAGTCTGTGTGAGCCCTACCGGCAGGTCATCCTGGAGAAATTGGACCAGGGTCTGACCGCCAAGCGCATCTGGCAGGATCTGGTGGAAGAGCGGGGTTTCGCCGGGCGGTATGCCTCGGTGAAGCGCTTCGTCCGGCGTTTGNNCTCGGCTCCGGGGGAAGAGGCGCAGGTCGACTTCGGCCTGGGCGCTCCGGTGGAGCAATCCAGCGGGCACGCGAAGCGTTACCCGGTGCTGCGGGTGGTGCTCAGTCACAGCCGCAAGGGTTACAGTGAGGCATTGCCCCGGCAGGGGACGGAGGAGTTTATCCGTGCCCTGGAGAACGCCTTCCGTCACCTTGGCGGCGTCCCTCGCACACTCGTGGTCGACAATCTCAAGGCCGCGGTGGCGCGCGCCGACTGGTATGATCCCGAGCTCAACCCGAAGGTACAGGACTTCTGCCGGCACTACGACTGCGTGATGCTTCCCACAAAGCCCTACACCCCCCGGCACAAGGGGAAGGTGGAGGCCGGGGTGAAGTATCTGGCCAAAAACGCCCTCGCTGGAAAGCGCTTTACCTCTCTGGTCCAGGAGAACGAGGCGCTGCAATCCTGGGAGGCGTCTGTCGCCGACCTGCGCATCCACGGGACCACCAAGAGGCAGGTGAAGGCGCTCTTCGAGGAGGAGCGTCCGCACCTGACTCCTCTGCCGGCGCTTCCGTTTCCCTGTTTCCACGAGGCGACCCGCACCGTGCACCGGGACGCGCATGTCGAGGTGGAGAAGTCCTACTACTCCGTCCCGCCCGAGTACCTTGGTCGCACGGTCTGGGTGCGCTGGGACGCCCGCATGGTGCGGGTCTTCAACGACCGGATGGAAGAGGTCGCCGTGCACGTCCGGGTCCAGCCCGGACGATTCCACACGGACCCGAGCCACATCGCCTCGGAGAAGATCTCCGCGGTGGAGCGCGGGGCGGGATATCTCCTCAGAAGGATTTCTCTCGTGGGCCCCGAGACCCTGCGCTGGGCGAAGACCATGATAGACGTCCGGGGGATTGAGGGAGTGCGAGTACTCGCGGGACTCCTGTCGATGACGGGGAAGCATCGCTCCGAGGACCTGGAGAGGGCCTGCGCGCTGGCTCTTACCCACGGGGCGTATCACCTGCGAGCTCTGCGCCGACTCATGGAGCGGCCCACGGAGCAGACGCAATTCATCGAGACACACCCTCTCATCCGTCCCATGGACTTCTACGGACGGTACGTCCGGGTGTCATTGCGAAAGGAGGTCGAAGAAGAGAAAAGAAACGACAGAAACAGCGAGTTTATCGCATTGGAGGCCACCCGCGGAGGGATGGAAGGAAAGGGCCCGGCAGTTTCCCGGGCCCCCTCCGCTGTACGGCCGCCGGTCGCGGCGCTCGGGTCGCTCTCCAGCGGAGCCCTGTCTTCCGAGTGGGCAAAAGCATACTACCACCTCTGAAAATCAGACCTTTTTGGGGGTAACATTTCTTTTTAAGGCGACGTTAGCTCTAAAGTAACAGTTCATTATGAGGCATTACGCAATTCAGGATGCCTCGCAACGCATGCAAGTTATGGTAAAATCTTCCCTCCCGGAGGGATGGCCGAGTGGTTTAAGGCAACTGACTTGAAATCAGTCGTGGCCGCAAGGTCACCGGGGGTTCGAATCCCTCTCCCTCCGCCTTGTTACCACCGGGGGTTGATATATACCCGGGGAGGTGCCAGAGTGGCCGATTGGGCTCGCCTGCTAAGTGAGTGCTGGGGTTAAAACTCAGCCGCGGGTTCGAATCCCGCCCTCCCCGCCTGAAGAGACGCTCTCAAATCGAGGGCGTCTCGCTTTATTTCAGCCGCAGGTCCCCATAAAGGGAGAGTCTTCGAATCCCGCCCTCCCCGCCTGAAGAGACGCTCTCAAATCGAGGGCGTCTCGCTTTATTTCAGCCGCAGGTCCCCATAAAGGGAGAGTCTTCGAATATTTGGAAACTTCCTGAGCAATCGCTCAGACACCGGCCCAGTCCGCCAGAGGCAAGAAAGCTGTGATGAGCTCTTTACCCTTGCCGGTCTGAATGACTTCGGACATCACCGTGCGAAGCAAGGTCTGCAGGTAGGCCAAGGCGGTTTTGGCAGATCAGGTCGGCGGGAGTGATAAAGAACGATGTTCAGAGTTGAGATGAATGATCAAGCTGTTCGGAATGTCAAATAATTGCTTTACCCTGACAGGCTCAGGGGACTCTTTTTTTGTTCACAAAGACAAAACCATTCGACGAAAGGAGAAAACAGCATGATGACACAATGTCCCCAATGCGGTTCGAATGAAATCATCCCCGACCTGGTGCTCTTTGGGAATGAAGTTCCGAGCTGCCAAGCCTTTGTCAGTCTGGTAGATCTCCATCCCCATCACGCGCAAGAAGGCTGCGCGGCAGGGGTGCGTGTGGCCGTCTGCGGTACCTGCGGCCATATAGAGATGTATACCAATTGGAATAAAGAATTGCTGGAAGCATACAAAAAAGGGCTGGTTACCGAAAAGGCGTAGTACAAGTTGAAGATGGAAACCATTGGAATTATCGCAGCGATGCGGCAGGAAAGCGCTGCGCTGCTCCGTTTGATCAAGCAGCGTGAAGGTTCCGACCTGGGAGCGTACCGGTGTTATCGCTTCCGGTTATTGAACCGGGAATGCTGGCTGCTTACATCCGGCATGGGCTGCCAGCGCGCCGCGCCGGCCACACGCGCATTGATCGATGCGGCCAGCCCGCAGTCGCTGGTCTCGGTCGGCGTGGCGGGCGCAGTCAATGCCGATCTGGAGATCGGGGATGTGGTTATTTCCAAGAATACCTGCCGGCTGGATAAAGGGCTTGCGGGCCCGTTCCAGCCTCTGGCCCGGTTGTCTGAGGCAGCCTGGCAGGCGGCGGAACAGGCTCTGCAACCGGGCGGGGCGAGCTTATATCCTGGAATCGCCGTCACGACACGCGGTTCTCAATTCATCCAACAACAACCCGTGCAAATGGAAAATCCCATCCTGGAAATGGAGACAGCCGGTATTGCCGGTGTGGCCGCGGGGCGGGGTATACCGCTCCTGTCGCTGCGCGGCATCAGTGATGGGCCGCGTGCGCCCATCCCTTTTAA
>PMYF01000316.1 GCA_003171295.1 Acidobacteriota bacterium
GTAGAAACGGTCGAATTCCTTCAAGCGCGTGGTATCCGCCAATGAATATGCGCAGTTCGCGTCGGCCATCAGCGGGAGGCGCGGAAATCTGTCGCGAATCCGATCAAGGACTTCTATGTCCCAGCCTGGTTTGACTTTCACTTTGATTCGCTGATAACCAGCCGCCACCTCGCGCGCAATCTTCTCCAGCAATTCCTCCACTGAGTTCTGGATACCGATCGAAACGCCACAGGGGATTTCCGCAAGCGTCCCGCCCACAAGCTTTGACAGAGGCAGGTTCTTCTGTTGAGCCTCGATGTGCCACAGCGCGTTTTCCAAGGCTGCCTTCGCCATATTGTGGCCGCGGATCGGACGAAAACGCGAAACCAGTCCGCTGGGCGCCGCCCATTCTTTTCGCAGGGTCCAGGGGATCAGGAAATCGCGCAGGATGTGCCATGCCGTCTCGGGCGTCTCGTGGCTGTAAAACGGCTCTTCGCCGCAAGTCACCTCACCCCAACCGGTGAGACCGTCCGCCTGCACCTGCACCAGGACGATCCGGCGCGTGGTAGTGCGCCCAAAGCTCGTTTCAAAGAAATGCACCAACGGCAGTTGCAGTTCGCGAAGTTCAATACGTTCAATTTTCATAGGGATCCAGCCAATAGTACGCGGATTTTTCGTCGCAGGTGAAGCCTGTTACTGCCAGCTTCCGCACGAAATACTCCTGCAATTGCCCGCGCACGCGCCTTTGGCAAGCGCGAACTTTTTCGAGATTTGTCTTAACCAGATTGTCGATGGCCACTGGAACCTCAACCTCACCGGCGGGCTTTTTGAGGGGATTTCGCACGGGCTTGCCTGCAATGGCCAGCTCGACGCGAGGCGACTTCAACCACCATTCGGCGACCAGGCGGTCACTCGGAAGACCCCGTTGCAGGAGGCTGTCCACCGGGCCATAACAATCCACCTCATACCTCCGGACTATGGCGCCCAGACGGTTGATATTCAGATTAGCATTCTTGGCCCGCAAGGGGTCAAACGTCCACTCGATGCAATCAATCCCCGACCGCAACGCCAGATCGCGCTGCGCCAGTTTGAGTCCCTTTCCCAGGCCGCGGTTTTCGTGCCCGCGGACAACGCCGAGTGACAATGAATGAAGATACCGGCGCCTCCCGTGCCACGCCGGCATCGCCGCCACATAGCCCACCAGTTCATCCTCGGCTGTGAATGCTCCCAGAACATGTCCCCCGATCCGGCTGAGGTTGACGAACAATCGCAGGGGATAAAGCTCGTGCTCCGGGTACCCCCAGATCTCCTTTTGGATGCGAAGGCACGCTGTCAGTTCGGCGCGCGTCTGGCACGGCCGAAGGGAATACCCTAGGGTGATTCCCGAACTTTGATCTCGTTCCAAATCGACTCCATTTCCTCCAGGGAACAATTTTGCAACTTCTTCCCGCGCGTGTTGACTTCCTCCTCCATGGCCTGAAAGCGCCGCTGGAATTTCTGGTTAGCCCGCCGTAAACAACTCTCGGGATCCGAGCGCAGGAACCGCGCCAGATTCGCGACGGCGAAGAGCAGATCGCCCACCTCCTCTTCNNCGCCAACTCCTGGCGTAACTCGCAAACCTCTTCTACCACCTTGTCGAGCAGGTCACCGACATTGGCCCAATCAAATCCCACTTCCGCAGCCCGCACGCCGAGTTCGTAAGCCGCCAATGTGGAAGGCAGGGAAGAAGGAATTCCCTTCAAGCAGGAGTCCTTCTCCCGCATACCCCCAGAAGCGCGTTCCTGTTCCTTGACGGCAAGCCAGCTCTTGAGCGCCTCCTCGGCGTTTCGGGCCTGCACTTCCCCGAACACGTGGGGATGCCGCCGAATCAGCTTCGCATGCACATGTTCAATGACGTCGCCCAAGCCGAATCGCCCCTCTTCCTCGGCAAGGCGTGAGTAGAACGCCACCTGAAACAGCAGATCCCCGAGCTCGTCTTTCAGGCCATCGAAATCGCGCGCGTTGACCGCATCGATAACCTCATAGGCCTCTTCCAGCAAGAGACCTTTTACCGAGTTGTAGTCCTGTTCGCGATCCCACGGACATCCTTGCGGACCTCGCAAGTGCGCCGTCAAGTCGATAAGTTTGCGAAGATTTTCTCCGGCCAGGTTAGCACCCGTTTCCCCGCAGGTCGCTCGGAATGAGCGACAGCGGATTGTCGTTAAACTGTAATCTACCAAGCCACGCCAGCCCTCCGCAAGGGCCAGAGAGAATCTCTGCCCATCCCTGCGGGACATCGTTCCGTTTGCCGCACGCGTGCACCTCCCACCGGCGGCCTTGTCGCTTTCGTGGATTGTTGCTAAACTAAGATATAATCTTCATGTGGTCTAACCTGAGTGATGGGGTGGGACCCGTAAATACCAGCTTGCGAGGATTTGCATGGCCGATGAGAAGGACATACCCTCAGGGTTTAAGGTTGTAGACCGGCGGAACTTCAATCAAGAGGGTTCGCGGCGCGAGGACATGCCCGTCGCGGCTGGGAACCCCGAGCCTCCATCCCCCTCTCCGGGAACGCCTCGCCCTCAAACGGTCGAAGAGCCCGAGGAAGAATTCCTGGACGAAGGTTCCGGGTTCGAGACGCTGGTTTCCTATCTCAGTACTACCGCCATGTTCCAGCTCGGCTTGATTGCGGGACCGGGCGGCGAGCGGATTCCTTCCGACATGGTGAATGCCCAGCGCACCATCGACCTGCTGCAGGTTCTGCAGGAGAAGACAGTTGGAAATCTGACACCGCAGGAATCGCGCCTCCTCGACAACGTCCTTTACGAACTGCGGATGACGTTTGTGGAATTGCAGAAGCGGCAGGCACGTAAAGGGCAATGATACTCAAGTTTCTCGGGACAGGAACCTCCACCGGCGTACCTATCCTGACCTGTACGTGCACGGTCTGCAAGTCTCCTGATCCCCATGATCAGCGCACACGTCCTTCCATTCTGCTAGAGTACGATGGCCGAGTGGTGGTGATCGACACCACCCCGGATCTTCGGGCTCAGGCGTTGCGCGAGGGTTTAACCCGCCTCGATGCCGTCGTGTTTACGCACGCTCATGCCGATCACATTTTAGGCCTTGACGACACTCGCGTGTTCTATTTCAGGCAGCAGGTTCCGATTTCCATCTATGCTGACGAGCGTTGCCTGGCAACCATTCGGAGGACCTTTGCCTACATCTTTGACGGCAACTACCCTTACGGCGGCGTCGGCAAGCTCGATCCGCATCTAATCAACGGCCCTTTTGATCTATGGGGGTTGCGCGTAACGCCCGTGCCTGTCTTGCACGGAAACCTACCCATCCTGGGGTACCGTTTTCGGGACGTCGCCTATATTACAGACGTCAGTGAGATTCCGGAGACCAGCTTCTCTCTACTGGAGGGCCTGGACATCCTCATTCTCGACGCCCTTCGGCATAAACCACACCCCACCCACTTGTCGCTCGAGCAGGCTCTGGCCATAGTGGAACGGTTGAAACCGCGGCGCGCGCTCTTCACCCACGTCGCCCACGAACTTGGTCACGAGGCGACTAATGCCCGGCTGCCCGCACACGTGCGGCTGGCTTACGACGGGTTGAAATTGGAGTTATAGCCAGGAACCAATCTTCATGCGCATCATCAGTAACCTCCAGGAGGTCTCAGAGCCCTTTCCGGCCAGTGTGGTGACGATTGGGAACTTCGACGGGGTCCATCTGGCGCACCAAACCTTGCTCCGCCGCGTCGTAGAAGTGGCGCGGCCGCGCGGCGCAGTGGCCACGGCCGTCACCTTCGAACCCCACCCGATCAAGGTCCTTGCACCCGAGCACGCGCCAAAGCTCCTTACCCCGCTCGAGCGCAAGGCGGAATGGATCGAAGCGACGGGGATCGATCTGCTTGTGGTGCTGCCATTCACCCGCGAACTCGCCCGCCATTCACCCCAGGAGTTTGTGCGCAGAGTCCTGGTGAACCCGTTGCACACCATCTCCGTGCACGTCGGCCCAAACTTCCGATTCGGTTATCGCCAATCGGGAGATACCGAAGTGCTGGAGGAACTGGGAGGCCAGGAAGGGTTCCAAGTCGAGGTGCTTCCCATGCTCCGAGTGCGGGGCGAGCGGGTCTCCAGCACGCGCATTCGTGAACTGCTCTCGGAGGGCCTCGTCCACAAGGCCGGCCGGCTTCTGGGGCGGCCGTTTTCCTCCCAAGGACCTATCGTCGCCGGCCTGGGCGTCGGCCACAAACACACGGTGCCCACCCTCAATCTGGCCCCTGTGGAAGAGCAACTGCCAAAGATCGGCGTCTATGTCACGCGCACCAAACTCTCCGGCGTGGACCATGATTCCGTGACCAATGTTGGCTACAAGCCCACGTTTGGCGATCACCGCCTGACCGTGGAAACGTTCCTGCTGAATTTCTCCGGTGAAATCGCACAAACCGAAATGGAAATCAAATTCCTTTACCGTCTTCGCGATGAGATCAAGTTCCAAAACCCTGCCATCCTCAAAGTGCAGATCCAGGAAGACGCGCGCCGCTCACTGAAGTTCTTCCGCCTCCTCAAACATTTCCAGCAACACCAGCCGTAATCGCTCTACAGCCGGTCCCCATCTACTAGCGAAGTGTAAGTGTGAAGCCGGTGGCCGCCGGGAGTGGGTGTCCCTCCTTGAGGAGGGCAGCTTGCTGATCGCCTACTTCGGGGGGTGGCACGGTTATGGTTTTCTGATCGCGTTGACCTCCCGAGAGGCCGGCACAGGGTCCGGTCAGCGCTGTTTCACCCTTTCCCCCGATGCAGGAATTACTGTCAGGGATTGGGAGTGGTTATGGGTTCGGGCACGATTTCTTGGGGTGCGGTATTGAGGCCGGCGGCCTTGTCGGCCACGAAGCGTTCGACCTCTTCCAGCAAGGCGGGAACTATCTCTTCTTCCTTCACTCGGCGAATGGCTTTTCCCTGACGATAAATCACGCCATTGCCGCGGCCGGCGGCAACTCCCAGGTCCGCCTCGCGTGCTTCGCCGGGACCGTTAACGGCACAACCCATCACCGCCAGCGTGAATGGCGTCTTGATGTGGGCGGTGGCCTGCTCAATCTCCCCGGCGATTTTGAAGAGATCAACTTCCAAGCGCCCGCAGGTTGGGCAGGCAATAACCACCGGCCCACGACTGCGTAGCTCGAGAGCTTTCAGCATTTCGAAGGCGACGCGCACTTCCTCGACGGGATTGGTGGCTAGCGAAACCCGAATCGTGTCGCCGATACCTTCTGTGAGCAGGATTCCCATACCGACGCACGACTTCACGGTGCCGGAAAATTGTGTGCCCGCTTCGGTGATTCCCAAATGTAAAGGATAGTCAACCTGCCGGGCGAGCAAGCGATAGGCGGCCACGGTGAGCTTTACGTTGGACGCTTTCAGGGAAATGACCGTATCTGTGAAGCCCAACTCCTCCAGAATCTGGATGTGGTACAGCGCACTCTCGACCATCGCTGCCGGCGTAGGGTAACCATATTTATCGAGAAGGCGCCGTTCGAGCGACCCGGCGTTTACGCCGATGCGGATGGGCACCTTCTGTTCCTGCGCCCGCCGCACCACCAGACGGACCTTGTCGGCGTCCCCAATGTTTCCCGGGTTGATCCGCAGCTTATCGATACCCGCGTCCAGGGCCATTAACGCAAACTTGTATTGAAAATGAATGTCTGAAACCAGGATGGATTCCGGGCAGCACTGCCGGATTTTCGGAAGGGCCTGCGCGGCCTCAAGATCCGGGACCGCCAAGCGAACAATCTCGCAGCCAGCCGCCTCCATCTGGTGGATCTGCTCGACGGTCTTCTCCACCTCACGCGTGTCGGTCTTGGTCATGGACTGGACGGCGATGGCTGCGTCCCCACCAATCGTCAGACGCCCAACCTTCACGGGGCGCGCCTTCCGCCGCGGCGGGAAGAACTCCTTGTCACTGAAATTCACGGCGGCTCCTCATGGTAGGGCGGCAGTAGCGGTCATTGTTTGTAGCGTCGCTCTGCGAGCGGCGACGGACGCCGGTCATAGCCCGGTGCTATTTTCGAGGGACGGACGCCGGTCCCCGAAAGGGTCGGAGTAGGCGCCGACCGGCACTACGGCAAGCCCTGAGAAATTAATACGGCTTAAGGGTCTTAACCAAGTCATTATACATAACGAACGCAGCGAGCAGCAGCAGGAACACGATCCCCGCCTGGACAAAACGCTCTTTCACTTGGGTGCTTAAGTCGCGGCGCAGGATTCCTTCGACCAACAAGAGCAGGATAACTCCGCCGTCCAGGACAGGAATGGGGAGGAGATTGAAGATGCCCAGTTGCAAGCTGATGAACGAAACCAGGTAGAGAAGTTCCGGAATTCCCGCGCGATAGGCTTCTCCCGAAAGTTGCGCAATGCCGATCGGACCAGATAGCGACCGTGCGGACATCCTTCGCGAAAGAATCTTGCCCAGAACATCAAACGTGGCACGGCAATGCTGCACGTTGTCTTCCAGGGAAGCTGCCAACGCCTGCCCCCAGGGCAGGTGGCGTACAACCATCTGATTGGGGAACGAGATCCCGATCCGCCACCGCTTTTCACCCGTGACATCGGAAAAGATGGGTTGCACCTGCGCCCGAAACTCCTTACCCGCCCGGAGAATCACGAGGTCCTCCGGCTTGCCCTTATCCCCTTGCAGCGTATAAGCAACGCAGGGACCGCAAAACACCTTGCGTTCGCCGATCCCCACAATCTCGTCGCCGGGCTTCAGGCCCGCCTTGCTAGCCGGGAATCCAGGCTCCACCGTCTCAATAATGCCGGGCCAATACGGGTACCAGCCGACATCTCCGGCGCGATTGGGGCCTTTCGCCCTCGGCGTGATGGAGGAGTCTAGGATTTGCCCATCCCGCTCGATTTGGAGTGGAATTGCTTCATCCACCGTAGTGAAGATTCTGAGTTCGACATCCTCCCATTTGGGACCCTGCAATGTGCCCAGCCGCACGATCCGGTCACCCGCTTGGATACCCGCCTGCGCCGCAGGCGACCCTGCGTCCACATCGCCCACGCGCGCCGGCTGCTCGAGGTAAGCGGGACGCTGGAAATGGAACTTATAGAGTCCCGTCAACAAAAGCACGGCCAGCAACACATTCATGGCCGGCCCCATCACCACAATCACAAACCGACGCCAGCGCGGTTGCGACAGGAATTCTCCCGCTTCTCCCTGTCGAACCTCGGAGGGGTCGTCCCCCACCATCTTGACATAGCCACCAAAGGGCAGGGCGCTAATACGGTAATCCGTGTCGCCATGCTTGAAGTGCAGCAGCGTCTTCCCAAATCCCAGCGAAAACACCAGCACCCGGACCCCAAAGGATTTGGCGGCCATGAAATGGCCCAGTTCGTGGATGAAGATCATGAACCCCAAGACCACCACCACGACCAACGCGTCTGTAACCAAGCTTCCGAGCATGCCGAGTTGCTTCTCCCTAGGCGGATATTACCGGGATCACTTCCAGGGCCCGACGCCGCGCTTCCCGGTCCGCCTCCAAGACGTCACCCAGGGATTGGAGCGTCCCACGGGACGGCATCTGCCGCATCACTTCTTCAATCAAGCACGGAATCAATGAAAACTTCAGCCGGCGATCCAGAAAAGCTTCCACGGCAATCTCGTCAGCAGCGTTCAGGACGCAGGGCATGAGACCACCCTGCCGGAGCGCTTCGCGCGCCAAATCGAGGCAGGGGAACCGCTGCATGTCCGGCGACCGAAAATTCAACTGGCGAACAGAAAGCAAATTCAGCCCTAGTGCGTCTCCGCTAATGGCCAACCGTTCCGGGTATGTCAGCGCATATTGGATCGGTATGCGCATGTCAGGAACGGCCATCTGGGCCATTACGGACCCGTCTATAAATTCTACCATGGAATGGACTACAGATTCGGGATGGATCACAAGCTCAATCTGTTCGGGCGCCACGTCAAAAAGCCAATGTGCCTCAATGATCTCCAGGCCTTTGTTCATAAGCGTGGCAGAATCGATGGTAATTCTTCCTCCCATCCGCCACACGGGGTGCTTCAAAGCCTGTTCGGGAGTAATGGCATCAAAGCGCTCAACAGGGGTTTCCAGGAAAGGCCCTCCGGAACCCGTCAAGACCACACGCTTGACCTCCCTCCGCTGCCCTGAGCGCAAGCATTGATGCACCGCACAATGCTCGCTGTCAATGGGAAGCACCTCGGTCCCCTGCTCCGCCGCGGCGCGCATCACAAGCTCACCCGCCGCCACCAGGGTTTCCTTATTGGCCAAGCCCAGGCGCTTGCCGGCGCGGATTGCCTCATAGGTCGCCACCAGGCCCGTGGCTCCGTGAGAGGCAGAGACGACGAAATCCACCTTGGGATGCGTGGAGGCTTCAACTTGCGCTTCGACCCCGGAGGTAATTCGCAGCTGCTTGGTGTAACCCAGGGAGCGCAAGCGCGTCCGCAAGGCTTCCTCAAGATCCCTCTGGCTCACAACGGCGATTTCGGGATGGTATTTAACCACCTGCGCGGCCAGCGTCTCCAGATTTTTCCCCGCCGCGAGTGCAATCACCTGGAAACGGCCCGGCAAGCCATCCACAACGCGGAGACAATTTTGGCCGATGGAACCGGTCGAGCCGAGAATGCATAGCCCCTGGGTCATGACCAAAGCCCTTGTGCCACCAACGCCAGCCAGAGTGCCGGTGCACCGAAAATCAGGCTGTCAATACGGTCGAGGAAACCACCGTGGCCCGGCAGGAGAGTCCCGGAGTCCTTCTGCTTGGCCGCTCGCTTCAGCGCTGATTCGACCAAGTCACCGATTTGACCCGCTAGCGCCACCCACGCGACTATGAAGATAACCGCTTTCAAGTCGGCAGTCGTCCAGTACCAATAAACAAAGGTCCAGGCAGCGAGCAGGCTTCCCACCAATCCGCCCATCGCGCCTTCTACCGTCTTCCGGGGAGATATGCGGGCGAAAAACGGTGTTCGCCCCACCGAACGACCTACGAGATA
>PMYF01000212.1:0-4719 GCA_003171295.1 Acidobacteriota bacterium
CAGAAGAAAGTCGTCAACATTCCCGGCATCCCCCCCACCCTGACGGGCATGTTCAGCTCCGCTACCCAATTGGGCAACCTGCTGTTCGTCTCCGGTCAAGGCGCGGCCGACCCCGCCACGCACCAAATCGCTTCTGGCCCCATTTCAAACCAGGTAAAACAATGCTTGGAGAACCTCAAAGCGGTCCTTGAGGCGGCGGGATCCTCTATGGACAAGGTCCTGAAGTGCACGGTGTTCCTTACCGACATTGCGGATTTCCAAGCCATGAATGCGGTGTACCACTCTTACTTCACCAGCAATCCACCAGCGCGCACGACCCTTGCGGTGAAGAATCTGCCGCTGGCGACTCCGGTTGAAATCGAATGCATCGCTTGCGTCTGAACAGCGGAGCCAACCATGCACCCATCGCTTACGCGTCGTGACTTTTTCCTGCGCAGCGCCGCAGGGGTGGGTATACTTGCCGCACTAGCTGCAAAGTCCCATCTGCCCTGGGCGTGGGCCGCTCCGGCAGGGAGATTCTCCGGGATTTTCGCGATCCTTCAGACACCTTTCAATCCGAGCGACCAGCTTGATTGGGATGACCTGGGACGCGAGGTCGACTTCTGCGTTCGCGCCGGGGCGCACGGGCTGGTCTGGCCCCAACTCGCCGGGGAGTTCTATCTGCTCTCCGAGGAGGAGCGCTTGCACGGAGCCGAGGTCATCCTGCGCACCGTCGCCGGCCGCAGACATGTCGTGATCGGCGTGCAGGCGCCCAGCAGTGGTTTGGCCCTCAAATTCGCCCAGCACGCCGAGAAGCAAGGTGCCACCGCCGTAATCGCCTTGCCGCCGTTTCTGGGATCGGTCAACTTGGAGACCGTGGCCACCTACTATCGCACCCTGGCGCAGGGGATAACGGTCCCCATCTTCGTTCAGAACAGCGGTGCACCCTGGGGGCCGGCCCTCCCCACGGAGTTTGTCATCCAGATGGCCAGGCAGAATCCCCAACTCGCCTACGTCAAAGAAGAGGTCGCTCCCGTGGCGCGGCGGATTGGCGAGTATGCGCAGTCCGGCGCGATAAAAGCCATCTTTTCAGGCAACGCCGGCCGGAATCTCCTCGACGAACTTGCCCATGGGGCTGCCGGCACCATGCCGGCTTGCGAGTTCATTGATGTTTCCGTGCAGGTTTACGAACTCGCTGCCCAAGGCAAGACCCAGGAAGCTCGGACGATTTTTGAAAAGCTCCTCCCCATGATCAACCTGGAAGAAATCTACGGCCTCCACTTCACAAAAGACGTGCTGGTCCAGCGTGGAGTCTTTAAGACCGCGAAACTCCGTGGGGTCGCAGGTGGTGGACTGGACGACCAGGATCAGAAGGAATTGGATGCCTGGTGGAAGGAACTCGCGCCCTACTTGAGGGTCTAAACAAGCNNCCAAAAATGAGGATTTGATGAATAGCAACCGGATGCAGTAAGCTAGTCCATTGGGGGGTATAACTCAGCCGGATAGAGGATCGGATTGCTAATCCCTTTTAGTCGCTTCAAAATTTTCCATAAAAACCTATAACCTATTGATTCGCAATCCTGTTAGCTGTGTCACCCACTGCTCGGATTGCGAGGGATTGCGAGGCATTTTTATGCCTTGGTAGCCATAGTTTGGCCATGATTTCTGGCTGTGCTGCGGGGCTTGCTAAGGAACCCCGGAAGAGGGGCGGTGTAAACGCATTTCCGGTCCAGCGGTGTTCTTGGGTGGCAACACTTTCGACCGGGGCGTACCGCTCCCACTACCCCCTATAGGTCAAGGGAAAAGGGTCAAGGAATATCCAGTTCCCCGCCGCAACGGAACCCGAGGTCGAAGTCCCCGTTGCCTGGGTTGCGCCTGTTGCGGAGCGATACGCGGATGTCCCTGGGACCGCCGACCCAGGACCCGCCACGCAGAATGCGATGCGTCCCGCTCGTCGGCCCCATGGGGTCTGGAGACGGGCTGTTCTGGTAATAGCTCTGGTCCCACCAGTCATTCACCCACTCCCACACGTTCCCCAACATGTCGAACAACCCCAGCCCGTTGGCACGCTTCTGCCCGACTTCGTGCATGCCGTTGCCGTTTTCGTTCAAGCGCTTCACGAAATCAGCTTGGTCTTCTTTTTTCCTAATCCTTTCGTTCTCCAAGCGTTGACGCCCACTATTGTCCACGTACCAGGCAATTTCATCAAGGTCGTCATACCGCGCTGTCGTGCTCTCCGCTCGCGCCGCATACTCCCACTCGGCTTCCGTCGGTAGCCTCCCGCCCGCCCACCTGCAATAGGCTTGGGCATCATCCCATGTCACATCGACAATGGGCATGGCCTCGTCACCCCACCCAGAGTTGAGCGGCCTCCCGTTAATGTCTGGCTCAGGCGGCATTTGCCTTCCTGTCGCCCCTGCGAAGCGCTTATAGGCCCCTACCGTCACTTCCGTCTGCCCCAGCCAATAACCTTTCGTGATGGTTACCTGATTCGGCGGCTTTTCAAAGTCATAACACTCATTGTCGCCGGGCGAGCAGCCCATCATAAAAGTCCCTGGCGGAATCCAAACGTACTTCAGCCCGTCTTTGGGATTGACCTTCACCTCGCCCTTTTTCACCCCATGCTGCGCAAAATACCAGACCCCGGCAACAATTAAGATCAGCGCAACCACCGCAATGACGACGAACTTCATCTTGCTGGGTGGCTCCGAAATTATCTGGAACTCCGGAGGTTTGGCCGCCGCGGGCGGGCGGCTGGCTGCCGCTGCGAGCTTGCTCCCTTGCGGCTCTGCAGTCGGAGTTTCAATAATTCTTTCCGGCGGAGCCGGTGACGGAGTTTGAGCGGCAGTGTCGGCCTTGACCATGGGCTCCACATCGTGGCCGCAGTGCTTGCAGACGCGAGCCTTCTTGAGAATCCGCTCGGCACAGTAAGGACATTCGCGTTCCTCGCGGACCTCGGCGGCAAGGCGAGCGCCGTCGCGGGCACAGAACTCAACGTCGTCGGAGTAGGCTTGCTGGCAAATGGGGCAGGTTTTCATGAGCGCCGGTGAAATTCTCCCGTGGCGCGGATTCTAACAGAAGTATTGCCCCAAAGGAAATCGGCGCTTGAGAGAGGCGCGCAGTTCTTGCGCTCTGCCATTCATTTTCCAAATGCCACCACAGCCCCGCCAGCTCTGAGTCGCCTCCCCCTTTGAGGAAAGGGGGAGGACACCGTTTTCCAATGAATCACCAGGGTGCCCCGCGCTCCTCGTCCTCTTCGCCGTTTCACAGTTTGCATTCGGACAAGCGGCGACACAGCAGAATCTCGACATTTGCCTCGCTGGTCATTACCCGGCGCTTTGCGATTACTCTCAACTCACCCCAGAGCAACTTCGGCAGGCCCACGCGGTTGAACGGCGCGAAAATTTGAAGGTTTGCATGACAGGCAAGTACCCAGCACTCTGCGACCACTCGAAGCTATCTGCCGAAGAGTCCGAGGCCGCAAGTCTGAACCCATTCATGTTGTGCAGGCATCTACAAATATTGAATATGAAGGCATGGCGCATCCGGATGTAAAGGGCGATGCAATCTACACCCTGACCGGGGGCGGGAATGTTTACGCCTTGAAGCCCCTCAGATTTCGTAATCCGGCGACCCGCCGCAATGTGCCTCATGATTGTGCATGCTCAGGCCAGCCCGTGTAGGAAACGGTTCCAGGGTTTCTGACGAAAATGGGTTTGCCAAAACCACTTACCTGTGGGATCCCCTCTTCGCCTGCTCCCGACAATGGCAACGGAAGTTCCGGGTTCAACCAGCTTGGCAACAAGTTTCTGACAGCGGCATGCCGTGTTGCCACAACCAAGAAGCAAGCCATCGGCGAAGTGGTGGCGCCATCAAGTACGGCGACGTCGACCGCATGACGGAGGCCGATACCCCGAAGCTGCGAGCGGCCACTGAACTCATGGCGTCGGCGCTCACTGGCACATGCTGCTGACTGAGAGCAGGAAGTGTGCGGTAGAATCTGCCCGTAGATTTCTCTCAGTCTACGACAGCCGCGCAAGGCGGCAATGAGATTCCGAAAAACGCTGACTTTCCTCATAATGGCGACTGGGTCGGTCTTTGCACTGCCTGCTAGGGCGCAGCAAGAGCCTTTGACGCAAGACCAGGTGCAGGTTTGGGGAAGGGGCAAGCCCCTTCTCGCCCGGGTGAGTATCGGGAGGGGATGAATGAAAGAACTATTTGCAGATCCACTTTTTCTGACCGCCGTGGGTTCCTTCGCGAACAGCTCCTTCTTCTGCGTCGTTTTTGCGGTTGCTTCAAACATCGCGCTGAGAGATCTCCTGCAGGAGGTCAAGAAGCCCGCGCTCCTCCTGAGGGCCTTCGGTGTGATTAGCGTCATCGTGCCGCTCCTCACGGCGGGGGTCGTCAAGCTGCTCGACGTGCCGCTCCTTGTGGGCGGCGTGATCCTGCTCGGGGCGGTGACGGCCGGGAGCCCGCTGGCCTTCTGGGGACCGAGGGCAAGAGGGGCAGCGTCAAGCTGGCGTCGACGATAACGGCGCTGGTCATCCTGTTCATGTCCGCAACCGTCACTTTTTGGTTATGGGTTTACAGCCGGTGGTTCCCGATGCACATATAGATCTCCGTCTCGAAGCTCCTGGCAACGGTCGCGCCCTTGGCGCTGACCCCGCTGTTTATGGGGTGGTCGCGGCCTGGTACAGATTCCTCTTATACCGGATGAAAAGGCGAGGTGAAACGATCGAC
>PMYF01000212.1:4764-10827 GCA_003171295.1 Acidobacteriota bacterium
AAAAAGGTACCGGCTGGGATTGTGCTTGGCGAGGGTACCAAGCAAGTTCGCAGCTAGGCGTCCGCGTGAACTTCCCCCGCGAGAAGTGCTTTCATCCGTTCGAGCCCCTTGGATCCCGCTGCAAGCAAGCAGACGGCGGCCAGAACAGGGCACACGCCGGCGACGAGAATCGCCGGTCCGAAATGCCTTTGTGGCCCGAGTATGCATCCAGTAATGACGGGCGCCGCGCCGCCTCCCACCACGGCGACCGTGTTCAGGAATCCTATCGTCCGCCCTACCATGTTCTTCGGCGGCACGTGTTGGGAGATCGTCCAGAAGTTCGAATTCCCGATTCCGGTCGCACACAGCGAAAACGTGAGGATTGGAAGTGCCCAGGACTGATCCGGTGTCACCAGCAGCAGCAAAATTGCCGCCGTCCCGGCGTATCCCACTGCCCCAAACCATAAACGTGCCCGGAACACACCTATCCGCGCTGCCAATTTATCCACCGCCGATCCAGCGAAGACATTCACGATAGCCATCGTAAATAGCGCAGTGGAGACCACTCGGCCCATTCCGAGAGTTGAGAACCCTCGGGAGAGGATCAAATAACTCGGTACCCAGGTCAAAACGAAATACCAATAGTATGAGGACAGCAAGATGGCTAACGACATTGCCCAAAAGGTCGGGTTGGTCAGGAGCATGCGCCACGTCCACCGCCGGGGCGCGGCCAGATCGGCAGCCGCCTTTTCCGCTTGACGCACGGCACGTGTTCCGTCCGACGGGGCGGCGAACAGCCAGCATGGCAACCAAATCAGCCCCCCTAATCCGGTAATGGCAAACATCATGCGCCATCCAAATCTTTCCAATAGAAGGGCTCCCAAAAGCGCCCCCAGTGCGGGCCCGACATTCTGGCCGGCAATATAGATCGATGTCGGCAGCCCCTGATCCTTCCCCGCAAAATTATTTCGGATGAAGGATAGGCTTGCCAGCGGAGCGCTCGATTCGGCAAGGCCCAGCACCATGCGCATGCCGACGATGTCGCCTGTCCTGCGGCTGAGGGCGATGGAAGCCGATGCTATCGACCAGACCAGGAAACCACCCGCGTAAGCCTGGCGTATACCGAACCGGTCCACGAGTGCACCGGCCGGGATCTGAAATGCGGCATAAGTCCAGAAAAAGGCAGAGAGGAGCACCCCCATGGTCGCTGGCGCGATTTGGAAATCCCGCATGATCGATGGCGCCGCGACGCTGAGGTTGCCGCGATCGATATAGTTGATCACGATGCCCAAAAAGACAAGCGCGAGGACAATCCAACGTCGGTTCATGGCGCCAGTTCACCTTTCGAAACGGTGTAGCAAGCAATGGGGTGCCCTTCACGGTCCACGGCTCAGGCAACAAGTCGGCATCCTCGACCTGGGTGACCTCAAGTTTGAATCCCTCAACCTGCGGGAGTGCGGTGACCTTCACCGCCACCGTCACGCCGGCCACGGCGACGGGGACGGTGCAGCTCTATGACGGGGGCGCGTCGATTGGCAGCGGGACCCTCAGCAGCGGAACCGCCACGCTGAGCATTTCGACCCTGGCCGTGACCTGCTCCCCATTCTTAATCCAAATCATAATATAAGTTGCTCGGTTTGGGCGAGCGCTGGGTTTGAGGGCGCGAGGGGCGTGGGGGAAGACGCCACTCGCCTCGATCCAAGAGGACTTGACTTACGCCCAGGAACTCACATTATGACTGGTACAGAAAATGGGGGCAGGCCACAAGATCCAGTATGACTTCGTTTTCACTCGCTCTGACGGCATGCCTGTTGTAGACTTACGCAAGGCATGGAAGTGGGCTACGGATTCCGCAGGGTGTCCAGTTTTGCTCCTGCACGACCTTCGCCACATCGGGGTCCGCAACTTGAGAAGGATCGGCGTGGCTGAGTCGGTAGCTGTGAAAATCTCGGGGCATAAGACAGCCTCCATATTCAGGAGATCCGACATTGTTGCGGAGTCTGACCTGCGTGATGCTGCGAGGCTGTTGGATGGCAAGCAGAATCAGTTCAGCCATAGTTCAGCCATAGCGAGGCCACAGAGCCAGGATGCCGAAGAGAAATTTGAGGTGGAAGTCATGCTGGTTCAATGAGAATCGCTTTCGGGGGTGTAGCTCAGCCGGATAGAGCATCGGATTTCTAATCCGAGGGTCGGGGGTNNTTCGAGTCCCTCCACCCCTGCCAATGTTTTCAATGATTTGACCGTGTGCCATCATTCTGAGTCACAGTTTGAGTCACAGTTAAGAGCGGAGACGGGGCTTGTGGCGCCGCCCGCCGCTCCTTTTCGAGGCAAACCCGGGCAGCCTCCAATCTTCTCTCGATGGCACCCGATGCCGCCATCTGCGCCGCGTCTCCGGAGTGCGAGTAGATCAGGTTCACTCGATCCGTGACGTGCCCCAGCCGGTCCATGCGAGTCGCCACGTCCACGCCTTCGTTGAGCATCAGCGAATTGTTCAGGTGCCGAAGCGCGTGCCAGTGGACTCGCATGATGCCTAAGCTCTCAGCGATGGGCTTGATGTGTTTGGACATCAACCAACCCATATCGAGAGGCCGGTTGCGCTTGCCAGGAAATACCCAACTATCTGGGCCCCCATCGGGATGGTTCTGGTCTTTGTATTTTTTCAACTCGGCCATCTGATTCGGGGTAAGCAGAACCTTGCGGTAGCCCTTCTTCGTCTTGGGTGGCGTCGAATTGCCCTCCCAAACCGATTCCGTCACTACGACCGTGTTGAGATCCCAAAGAACGTTTCTCCATCGCAGGCCGCGGATTTCTCCGCAGCGATTGCCGGCCCACACATTGAGCTTCCAAGCCATTCGATGCCGACGATCGGTTAGCTTCTCTTCGATAGCCACTGCCTGCTCCGGAGTGAGGTGCGTACGTGGTTTCTCCGGCCCTTCGGCAACAACCTTCACCGGACGCACAGGATTGCGGATAACCCCGGCTTCCAGGCGGATCGCTGCGCTGAAGATACTGCTGAGGTACGATTTGAACTTCAGCGCCGTTTGACGACCGATCTTTCCCTCTTCTCTGGGACCGATCAAGCTCGCCAGGAACTTCTGGAGCTCACTTGTCTTGATCGAATCCATGTTCCGGGGACCGAAACGCGGCAACCATACTTTGTGCATGGCACACTTCATGTCCCGTTGCGTACTTGGCCTCATCGTCACTAACTCGTCTCCGGACTGTTGCTGTTCTTTGTTCCAGTAGTGCATCTGCCAGAATCCATCCAGCGTCGTAGAATCACCGGCCAGCTCGCGCCGCTGATTAATTTTCTCCATCCACTGCCGCTTTGCACGTTCCGCCTGCGATCCCGTCATCTGATCGCACCAGCCAAGTTTGTGCGACGGCCTCTTTTCTCCCTCGGGCCATTGGACAAGCCAGAATTTGCGCGTGCGTCCATGCACCAAAAGGGTTCCTGCTCTGTCGCGGTTCCGGGTCATCACATTCCCTCCCCGGACCGTCGAGCCCGACGTAGGAACCCTAGCCGGTTTGTCGGCAGATTTCAAGTACCCAATGATTTCTCGTCTGTCAAACCGCACGTCCCCGCATGGCAGGCGCCTGTGCGGAATAAACTGCCGATGACTTGGGTTAAGACGCCGATAGACGTAGTCCCGGCTGCAATTCCAGTGTCTAGCCAAATCGGCAACGGTTAAGAGTTCTTCGTCCATTGACATCAGCTACTTGCGCCCATCTCTGTTTGGCACTATCAATCTGACGGTCGTGGTCGACCTCGAACTTGATCTCGATGAATTCGCGGCTAGCTATCAAGCGTTTGCCCAGCGCTTCCCTCGCTTAGCCGCGTCCACCAAGTTGAAAGCACGTGCCCGATTCGCATAGAGCGTCCCATCAGCTTTTTTTAAATCCAACTTTTTTCTCTGTCAAACGGCCGCACGGAGATCTAAGCGAGTTCAAACAAATCTGGCGCCTTACGATGCCGCTGAGAGTCGGTCTACAACATAATCATCGCCGATTCAGCCATTTACAGACCCTCTCGTCGGAGGGACGCGACTGTGAGAGCCCGCAAAGTTGTCTTTTTGGCTGGCGCCCTGTGCACCCGTCTGCGCAGGCTATGGCTTTCCGCGAAGATGGCTTAAATCAAAGCCTTATATGAGGGTAAGTCAGCGTTATCAAGCGACTTGGAACGAAGAGCACGGGGCCCTGCGGATCGACATGAAGACTTGCCTACCGCGCTCACCACGAAAAGGACTGCATCTAGAAAAATCTGTGGACCAGCGAAAAACATTTGGTACCAATCGTGCCCGCCACGGTGCGACCCCGGAATTCACACTCCCCAAAACCTGGGAGCCACCAGACACGGGAAAACCAGGGGCCATATCACGCTTCTGTGTCCAACAATCTGTGAACATGACGTGAATGTATAGGCAAAAGGAGCGTGGAAGGGGATCATGCACATCTCTGGTCTTTTCTTGCGTAGCTCAGAGATTGACCGTGTAGAACTGAAATGCCATTGAAAGTAAATCGCATGTCCTCATCTTTTGAAGACGGGTCGCGGGTGTGGCATCCGAAGACAGGTCAATGCTATCGGAGTGGTCCCCAGCACCCTCAGGGTGTGATGGAATTGTTTGCTTTCCACTCACCGGGGGCTAAAATATACCCGTATGCTTAGTCCTTCTTTCAGAACCCCGATAATAGTGGCATACGGCGTGTGGCTTGATGTTCTGTGTAATATGCGGCACGGAAAACCTAGCGCTCCGAAAACACTGTTAGAAGCGTGGAAGGCCTTGGTGCCGGTTCTCTAGGACAGGCGCAGGATGAAGGCGTCGCTCGGTGTGGGTGGCTCTTATGACCTGGACCTGCAAGAAGACCCAGCTATTTATTGACGACTATCTAGAAGGGAAGTTGCCGGTGCGGGACAGATTCGCTTACGAGGCGCATGTGGAAACATGCCCCGGGTGCCGTGAGTATTTTGATCGCACTTCCGCCTTTATCCAGGTGGTCCATCAAATGGGTGCGATTACGAGGAGTCCGCACCAGATTCCACAAAAGGTGTTGGATGAGGCCGCACGGTTGCCGATAGAGAGGCAGTTACTTTTGGGTGAAATAGTGAGCCGAGACCTGGAGGAAGAACATCAACGACTGGAAAGAATGGGGAAGGCACAAAAGAAAACTAACCCCGCGAAACCGAACTAGCCAGTCAACTTTTTCGAACGTCCCTTCTCGATTGCGGGATACGGAGAAGTGAGAGATATGGTCAGCGAAAAAGAGTTCATCAAATGGTTCTTCCTCGAAACTGACATCCCGGTTGCACCTAGCATGGAACGGGCCTTGGGATACTTCGGCGTGAGCCGCTGGGTGGCCTTTCATTGGTCGAGAAGACTCAAGGGCCTATGCTGGGCCGACGGCCGCTTCAACACCTGCCGTTCCGCTTCCAGCGTCTGGCATCGCTTCTTTGCTCATCCGTTTTTAGCTCCTTATCTCCAACTGCGGCGCCCCGGCATGAGTGGAATCGACACTCTGGATTTCGAAGCCAAGGATGGACGCCGCACGACCCGCGACACTGCCAGTGAGGAGAATTGAAATCGCCCCTATTTTCCGCCGGCACCCAATGCAATCTACCGGCTCCCGCGGAACAACGGGTTGCAGATTGTTTACTGATAATCGCGTTGCTTTAAGTGATCGCTGCCGGCAACAACGAGGCGTCGTCGATTAGAAAGTGATCGGAGTGGAACCGTCTCCGACCAAAGTGAAGCCGGCCCAAAAACTGGGTGGGAGATCACCCCATCTTTTCAGGTAGTCCAGTTTCGCTTGCCGCAGTGCGGTTGACTTGTCTTCTCCTTCAGCCAAGTGCCTGTAGAAATCCTTCATCAGGGCCTCAGTGGCAGAATCGTCCACATCCCATAGCGCCCCCACCACACTCTTCGCGCCCGCGAGCAAAAATGCTTCCGCGAGTCCGTCGCTGCCTTCTTCACCTTCGAGCTTTCCAGTGGCCGTGTCGCAAGCTGAGAGGGTTACCAAGTCCGCTGATAAGGAAAGCCGAACAATCTCTCGCAGTTGAAGCAGGCCATCATCATTCGACTTGGCATC
>PMYF01000212.1:10887-12342 GCA_003171295.1 Acidobacteriota bacterium
TCGTAAATGCCTCGCGAAACAGCGCGCATTATCCCTGGGCTGGCAACGCTGTCTTTGGGTTCAAGATCATAGGGGACAGCCCCGATGCCAAGGAATGCCATTTGCGGCTCAACCGGGCGCCGAAGCGTTCTGAGGTAATAGAGCACCGTGCTGGAAGGTACATAGCTGACCGTGTGAGACTGGAGAACGTAGCTACCGTCTGGGCCACGCAAAGTTTCCATCGGCAGGCGCCATAACGTTGCGTCCGGTACGATTGTAAGTCGGGTGATCTGCTTCAATTGCAAGACGGGGCCGAGCAACAGGTCGAACAATTTCCTCGCGCCCTCATCGTCATGCTTCTCTGCCTCGATTTGACCCAGATAACGAGCAGTTGTTTCCGAAATCTCCGCTCCCCCGGCCGGCAGCGCGATAATGACTGCTTGCCTTTGGTCAACGGCCAAGCAGAACGACCTCGGATCAGCCAAAACATACTCCAGGACGACCTCCCCCGGAAGTAAAACGGATCGCAGATTGGCGAGATCAATCGGCTGGGCACGAAGGGTAGCGGCCTGTATCCCGTTCGCCCTCTGGCTCTGTGCACCCATCAACTGTTCAGCAAGGAAGAGCTTGTCCAGGAGTTCTCTTCGCTCGCTCCTCTCAGAAGTCTTCATCAAAGTGCGTTGGAGTTGATTGAACTCGGCTTTTGCGGCCTTTTCAGAGTCGGAAAGTGCGATCTCCCGCGATCGAGGTTGCCTCAGGAGGTCGGCGATGGAACGTCCACGGGCTGTTTCGACAATCCCGAAAGCCTCTTCTGTGTGCCCTAATCTGGCGGCCAAGGCGAAATGACCCTTATAGACATCGCTCATTGTGGCAATGAGAGAACTCTTTATCTCTTCGTTCGGACTTTTCATGAGCAGGGTTTCAGTAACATCTGTCGCCTGTTCATAGAGCACCTGAGCTCTTGCCAAATCTCCTTCTTTGGATTTCAGATCGGCAAGCATGGCAAGATGGAGTGGAAGGTGATATTCATCCGAAACCTGGCGCATGGCATTCATCGCCTGCGTTTCACATCGCTCCGCGTCCGCGTATCGGCCTTCCTCGCGATAGACCTTTGCGGCTTCGTACATGCTCCATGCGATGGAGTGAATGAATCCACTGGCTCGACTCAGTCTACCCGCCTCTTCGAAATATTGAGTTGCAGCTCTCGGGTCGCCAACCGCTGCTGCAACTTGCCCCAGCACAATTAAGGCTTGACTCTGTTCCAGCGGCAGGTGCAACTGACCGGTTTGCTTCAGAGTTTGTTCCAGGAGCTTGCGCGCCTCCTCTGACCGGCCGAGGAGGGCAAGTGCCCGGGCCTTGCACCCATAAGCAACGTAGGGAAAGCCAATGTCCTTGACCATTGCCGCAATGTGCAAAGCTGCGTTGCAGTAATCCAGCGCTTCGCCGGCTCGGCCCATTTCAACAAGCCCGTTCCCA
>PMYF01000365.1:0-7446 GCA_003171295.1 Acidobacteriota bacterium
GTAACCAGGCAGCCCACCCGCTGGTCGCCTTCTCCCACAAACTGCGCATTCACGGCCACCCGGCTGGAGGGCGGCCCAGGCAACTCAAGCGTTTTCCAGAGGAGCGACTGCCGGGTGCGGAACGCTTCGCGCAACATCTCGTGCAGGGGCGTGGGGAGGGAGAAGACCTCCGGGGCGGGACGGTGCACCAGAGTGCGGACGGCGGAGCCGAGGAATCGGTCGACGGCCGGCGTAGCCAGCACCAGCCGGTCCTGCTGGTCGAACAGCAGGAGGCCGTCGCTGAGGTTGTGGAAGAGCTGACCGAGATTTTCCTGCAGGCGGACGAAGGCGGCCTTCTCCCCGCGCATCTGCTCGCCCAGCAGATGGAGTTTGGAAGAGAGGATGCCCCATTCGTCGCGGCGCTTGAGCGCCACGGGTGCGGAGAACTCCCCCCGCGCCAGGCGGTCAACGCTTTGCGAGATCGTCTCGAGGGGTCGCAGCATCCGGAAGGAGAGCATTCCGGCGGAGAGCGTCGCGAAGACTATCGCCAGGAGCGACAGCACGAGAGCAGCGCGCAGCTCCGGCGTGACCTGATTGCGCAGAAAAAGCGTGGAGACGCCCACGCGCACGTCACCCAGAGCCCGGTCGCCGATCGCCAGCGGCAGGATGACTTCGTAAACGCGCGGGGGGCCATAAACCACACGAAGTTGCTGAAGCGGCCCCGCCTGCAGGAGCTGCGTGTAGCGCGGCGCGGGCAGGAGGGGATACCCGACTTTCCCGGGATCGTTATGAACCAGGATGACGAGGGCCGTATCCGTGATGGTGACGTAGTAGAGGGTGGGCGAATAGCCCACGGCGGATTCCATGAGTGAGGCCAAGCCCGCGTCCGAGGAGAGGCGCTCCTGGACGAAGCGGCGCAGGGCGTCAAAGTCGTCCGGATGGGAGCCGGCCGGCATGCGGCTCTGGGCCAGTACGGTGCTGGCCTGGTGATAGACCTCGCTCGCGACGTACTCCCCTTTGCTTTGGACTTCCCGCAGGGCCTGCCGTGTCAGGTTGGAGATGTAAACCGCGGAGATGACCACAACCACCAGGAGGACCAACCCGGTGACCAGCCCGGTGAGCTTAGCTTTGAGGCTCAGCCGCATATTCTTTCAACTTGTTGTGCAGGGTCTTCAAGCTGATGCCCAGCAGTTCTGCGGCACGGGTTTTGTTGTTTTCGGTGAACGCCAGGGTCTCGATAATCAGGCGATGCTCGGCTTCTCCCACCGTCATTCCCGGCCACAAGCGCCGGCCGTCATTCGCGCCCGCCAAGGCGGTGCGGCCGAAGTCCGGGCCCAGATCTTCTTTCCCCAGGATCGCATGAGAGCAGGTGACCACGGCCCGTTCCAGGGTGTTGCGAAGCTCGCGCACGTTTCCCGGCCAGGTATGTTTGCGAAACACCTCGAGCAGCTCCGAGGAGATACCCTGGACGGCGCGGCTGTGTTTGCGGTTAAGGTCCGTGAGGAGGGTGGCCGTCAGGTTCTCCAGGTCGTCCAGATGCTCCCGCAGCGGAGGCATGGGCACGCGTACCACGTTAAGGCGGAAATACAAATCGTTGCGCAGTTGCCCCTGGGCCACGGCCTCTTCGGGGACCTTGTTCGTGGCGGCCAACACGCGCACGTCCACGGAGATTTCCGACTTGCTCCCCAGCCGGCGGATTTTCGAGTCTTCGAGTACCCGCAGGAGCTTGGCCTGAGTTCCGGGTGGCATCTCGCCTATTTCGTCGAGAAGCAAGGTGCCGCCGTCGGCCAGCTCGAAACAGCCCACTCGCCGTTCCACGGCGCCCGTGAAAGCGCCCTTCTCATGCCCGAAGATTTCGCTTTCCATGAGGGATTCAGGAATGGCCGCACAGTTCACTGCTACAAAGGGCTTGGTCTGACGAGGGCTGAGTTCGTGGATGGTCCGCGCCGCAAGCTCCTTGCCCGTGCCGCTTTCTCCGGTAATTAGAACGGAGGCGCGCGAGGGTGCTACCATGGCGATCAGGCGCAGCACCTCCTGCATGGGGGCAGAGTTGCCCACCAAGCTGCCCAACACGCCCAGGTCCCGCAGGCGACGATGGGCGACCTCCAACTGCCGTTCACATTCGTGACGCGCCAGAGAATTACGCAACTCCACCTGCAACCGTTTAGGGTCGATGGGCTTCTCGAGAAAGTTATCGGCTCCCAGCTTGGTCGCTTCAACGGCTTCCTCAATGCTTCCCTGGCCCGTCAGCATGATGAAATGCAGGCCCGGGCGGGCGTCATGAACTTGTCGCAGCAGTTCCATGCCGGTTACCTGGGGCATGCGAAGATCTGAAATGACCACGGCGGGATCAAAAGCCGCAATTTTCTCCAGAGCTTCCGCCCCGTCCGCGGCTGAGGCGGTTTCATATCCCCACGCGCTGAACAGATCGGATAGCCCTTGCCGCTCATGGACGTCGTCCTCGACGACCAGAATTTTTCCCTGTTTCGCCACCCCGCCAACCTCCCATCTGAAGCTATATTACACCCCTTGAGGCTTCTCTGGGTGCAGCCTCTCCGGGCGGGAGTGACCAGGGAGTAATCTTTTGACTTTACCGGTCAGCAAACATATACTGGGGCGCTACTAGGCGCGCGTCGCCTGCGGTGGAGGTTCGGTTCGCCCCGGCCTTCGCCCTGCTGCCATGAAAAAGAAGGTGCTGCTCATCGACGTTGAGGTGTCATCCAAAGGCCAGTGTGCCGCTGCGCTGAGTGACTTGGGATGGGACGTTAGCACAGCCAATACCGGCTCTGGCGCCTTGACGCTGCTCGGCGCTAGGAAGTTCGATGCCGCCCTGGTTGATCTCAGGCTGGCCAGCGGCGTTGGAGGCAATCTGCTGGCCGCCCTCCAACACCATCAAGCTGGGCTCAACGTGGTGCTCATGGTGGACGCGAGCACATCTGGCGCCCCTGGCGCTCTCGATCAGCCTTTGCGGCTGGGGGGGTATCCGCTTCTCACCAAACCGCTGAACATCCAGGAACTCGAGCGCCTGCTTGACACCGCCACCGCTCAGGGGACACGGCCAACGGCCCCACCAGCTTTCTCAGAGTCGATCCTGCCCGGCTTGGAGGGCCTGATCGGGACCTCGGAGAAGATGCGCAAGGTATGCCGGTTGATTTTCAAGGTGGCGCAGCAGCGGCATCCGGTTCTGATCGTGGGCGAGAGCGGCACGGGCAAGGAATTGGTGGCCCGGGCCATCCACAAGCTGGGGCCGTGGCGGGAGCAACCTTTTGTCCCCGTGGATTGTGGAGCGCTGCCCCCCACGCTGATCGAAAGCGAACTGTTCGGCCACGTCAAAGGGGCCTTCACCGGAGCCACCCAATCGCGCCAGGGGTTGCTGGCCGCGGCCGGCACGGGAACGGTTTTTCTGGACGAGATCGGCGAGTTGCCGACGGAGTTGCAATCCCGGCTGTTGCGCGCATTGCAGGAGCACGAAGTCAAGCCCTTGGGAACTAACCAGCGCCAACGGATCGACGCCCGGATTGTCGCCGCGACAAATCAAGACCTGGATGGGGCCATGCAGCGAGGCGCTTTTCGCAAAGACCTGTTCTTCCGCCTCAATGTCGTTTCCATCAAACTGCCTCCNNATGGGGCGCCTGATCAGCTATACCTGGCCCGGCAACGTCCGCGAACTCGAGAACTGCATCCAGCGAGCGGTCTCACTGGGTTCAGGGACCTTCATTCAAATGCAGGATTTGCCCTCCAGCCTGCTCTACCACCTGGGGCGCGCACTCTCCTCCCGGCCGGAACTGACTACCCTGCAAGCTCTCGAACAGCAGGCCATCCGCCAGGCATTGTCGGCCACGGGGGGTGACCGCACGCGGGCCGCGAAACTCCTGGGCATCGGTAAGACCACGATTTACCGGAAGCTAAAAGAGTACGGCATGGAGAATCTCGTCGTAAGCCCTCCCGGCGCGTAGTGTCTTGCTGCGCTCCCTGGTTGGCGCTGCCGAGGCAGGCCTGGCGCGATCGATTTGTCGCCGCTCCACGAGGCCTCTCATCCGTCCCGGCTGGCCGGGACACTCTCATGCTCTTTTGGCCAGTTGCCATCCCGGGCCCCCGCCCGCGGTTTGAGGTTCGACATCGATCCATTTTCAAGTTAGGATTCAGGCGCGAACTTGGGGAATTCCGAAAGAGACCCGCCCGATGGCGACGATTGCCCTGGATGGCACTTACAGCGTGGATCCGCAGCTAACCGGTATTGGTGTGTATTCGCGCCGCCTGATTGAAACGCTGCTCACGCTCGACACGCCGCACCGGTTCCTCATCTGCTATCGCCTCTCACGGTTCCGGCGGCGACAGTATTTTCTGCGGCCGGGGTCGATCCCCGGCGCCCGCGCCAGGTTCCGAACGCGTGTCTACCAGGAAAAGCTCACGTTCTGGTTGCCTTGGCAGGCCCAGATCTTTCACAGCCTCGCGCAACGCCCACCGGCTTTTCACTTCCACCAGGAGATCGTGACCGTTTTCGACATCTTTCCGATTACCGGCGAAAACTATTCCACGCCAGACTTCCGGCAGAAGTTTTCCGCCCTGCTCCGGGAAGCCGCGGGACGCGCCGCGCGCGTCATTACCTCTTCGCACGCCACAGAGAATCAGCTCATCGCGCACGTGCAGGTTCCCCGAGAAAAGATCCGAATGATTCCACTGGGGGTGGATCTTCCTGCCGTTCTGCTCTCGCCGGAGGAACGCTTGCGGGAACGCGAGCGCCTGCTGGGCAAGGGCTGCGAAATGATCCTCAGCGTGGGCGTTCTGCAGACCCGCAAGAACACGCTGAATATGCTCAAGGCGCTCAAGACTCTTCCCCCGCAGTACAAACTGGTGCTTTCCGGCGGAAACGGTTACGGCAGCGAGGCGATCCACGCGTTCATTCGCAGCGAATCCCTCGAAGAGCGCGTAAAGCTGCTGGGCCATGTCGACGATGAGCGGCTGGCGTCGCTTTACCAGGCGGCCAGCGTCTTTCTCTTTCCTTCTTTTGAGGAGGGATTCGGCATCCCCGTGCTTGAAGCTCTGGCGGGCGGCGTGCCCGTCGTGACCTCCAACGTTTCTTCGATGCCGGAAGTCGGCGGGGAAGCGGCCCTGTACGTGAATCCCCACGACCCCAGCGACCTGGCGCAGAAAGTCGTGCAGGCGGTGGAGGACTTACCGCTGCGCGAGGGCCTGATTCAGAAGGGATACGCCAGAGCCCGCGAGTTCACCTGGCGCCGCACGGCTGAGGCCACCCTGGCCGTTTACGATGAGGTCTTGAATCTCTGAACTGGCCCTGGTCCGTCCCGAAAGATTGGAAAGACGCGTGCGGCCCAACGGGTGGCCCCTCCCGCCACAATGCTCCGCNNNCTGCCACGACCGGCACGAGGTGGAAGTAGACCGCGAAGGAGTTTCGTCCCAGAAAGTGTGTGGTGGGGTAGAATGAAGCAAACCCGAAAGGGATAATCCAACTCAGCAAGAACTGAATGAAGACGTTGTAAATGGTTAAGGGATAGCGCCCAAAAGTGAGCATGTTGAAAACGGGCGGCACAATTCCCACGCGGTCTTCAAACCAGAAAGAGACCGCGGTCAGAATCAGGAACACAGCCATATAGATTGCCGCCCCGCAAACGATCATCAACGCGAACCAGAAATAATCCGGAACGTTCAAGCTGAGGTGCAGGCGGCGCAGGCAGATGATCACCACGGCGAAACCGGTCACGACCTCCTGCAACGACTCCAGGCGGAATTTCTCAAAGATGACCTGGAAGAGCGTATAGACCGGCCGCAACAGCACCCGGTCGAATTTGCCCTCGATAATATACAGTTCGCCGAAGTCATAGAGATTCCAGCTCACCACATTGAAGAAACCGAGAGGGATCAGCGAGAAGCCGTAGAGGAACATCACCTCGTTGAAGGACCAGTCCTGCAAGCGCGGAATCTTTGAGAACAATACCAGGACGAAACCAAAGGCCAGCACCGTGGCCGCCATGGAGGAGAAGAAGGCGATGATGAAATCCGCCTTATAGGCCATGCGCACTTTCGCGTACTGGGCGAAGTAGAGAACGAAGAGCCGGAGGTGCCTTTTCATGGCAATCACCTGCTCTGCCAATACGTCTGGTGGCCGATGTAGTTGTCATCGGGCAGGCGGGCGATGATCAGCCGGCGCAACTCCAGCGGGTTGATCTCACCCTGGTGTTTGTAAACCACCGTGCCGTCCGGTTTGAGCAGCACCGTGTAAGGCAGAGCCCCGTTCCAGTCCGGGTCGAACGCCGCCATCAGCTTGTAGATATCCATGGAACCAAAAAGCAAATTCGTACTGGAGGCGTGCTCACGCTCGAGCACCTGCATCACCCCGGCCTGTGCGTCGGGGTAGTTGGCGCTAACCGTGACCAGGTCGAAGGGACGACGACGATACATGCGGTACAGGGTCTGGAACTCCGGAAACTCTTGCACGCAGGGCCCGCACCAGGTGGCCCAGAAATCCACCAAAAGAAGCTTGCCGGTCGGATTCTTGCGCAGGGACTTCAGGTCCTCGGCGCCTGCCAGCTTCACTTTAACCGGCTCGTGCTCAATTTCCGTGAGCTCTGCCCTCCGACCTTCCTTCTTGATAGCCCACTTGGTCGAGCAACCAAAAGAAGGAGTTCTCGCGACGGGCACGGGCTTTCCCGCCAACAGGGCGTCGAGGGCGTTGCGCGCGTCCTTTTGAGTGACGTACGCCTCGCGCGGATTATTGTCAACTCGCCCTTCGTAACGCAGACGGCGTTCCGAGTCAAAGATGAAGACGTGCGGCGTGGCGCTCGGCCCATAGGCCCGTGCCACGCGTTGCGTCTCGCCATCGTAAAGATACGGGAAGTTGAAGCGCCGGTACTCCGCGCGGATCTTCATTTCGGCAAATGAATCGCTCACATCGGTGTAACCCATTTCATCGAGCCTTACGGCCTGGGGATCATTGGGCTCGATGGCCACCAGCGCCACCCCACGATCTCGATAGTCGCTGGCCAGTTGCTTGACACGATTTTCGTAAAGTTGCGCCGTCGGGCAGTGGTTGCAGGTGAAGACGATCGCCAGCACTTTGCTGGAATCGTACTCTTTCAGGCAGTGAGTCTTGTCGTCAATTCCCGGCAGGCAGAAGTCGGGCGCTTGGGCTCCGATGGGCAAGGTGGGGTGGGCATCGTCGCCTCGCAGTCCAGGGGATAATAAGATAGTCAGTAATAAGGTACTCAGAATGCGGTGTGACATGTTGGCGCTCCCTCTTGTCGTTACGACGCCGTGGACCCACCCTGACCCTGCGGGGCCCCCGGCCTTCCATGACGGTTAACCACCCTGGATAATAACCTTCCTTGACGACCATCTCCACAAGCCGTCGCCGATCGCCAGCAGGACGACAACCCAGAAAACCTGCCAGCCGAGGGCGCGCACCAAGCCTCCGCCATTCAGCTTGCCCAGGTAAATCAGCATGGGCAC
>PMYF01000365.1:7454-8250 GCA_003171295.1 Acidobacteriota bacterium
AGGCCGAGAATCGATTGCAGGCGCAGAGCGAAGGTTCCCACCGCAAAGTTGATCGCTGCCACGATGAAGAAGCTTAGGATTACGCTGACCAGGAACGCCGCGCCGTGCCGGGCGCTGGCGGGTGGCCGCAGTGGGTAAACCAAGAACAACATGAGGGCTGTGGGGATCGTGAGCAGTCCCAGGCGGAAGATGGATTCCCCCGCGGCGCGCGCCACATACATCGCCTGGATATTCACGGGCTTGATGAGGTCCATGGCCAGACGGCCTTCGGTGACCTGATAGGCAAGTTCCTGGTCGATGTTATTGAAGTAGAACGAACGGATGATCCAGCCCACGCCGACGTACGTCAAAAGAGACGCGAAGTCGAACCCCTCAATCGACGCACTGTGCTCATAAATGGCTTTCCAAATGAAGTAATACACCGATACGTAAATGAAGTATGTGATGATCCCCGTAAAGTACCGCAACCGGTAAGCTAGGGTATTCACAAAGCCCACACGGCCGAACTCCCAATAGAGGCGCAGCAGCTTCCAAATAGCCGGGGAAGCGCTCTCGCCTCCTCGCGGGTTGGCAACGAGCGGGGCCATCAGGCCACCTCGCCGCTCAGATAAATGCGCTTGACGATCTCTTCGATAGGCTCCTCTTCCACGAAGATGTCGCGCACCGCCAGCGTGTTCACGATCTGTCGAATCACCTCGGCGGTGGAATGCTGCTCGCGATCAAAGCGGATCAAATACGTCAGTTCGTCAACGCGTTCACATTTGATGCCAGGACTTTCCACCTGGGCCAGGTGCGG
>PMYF01000370.1 GCA_003171295.1 Acidobacteriota bacterium
AGTTAACTTTGTTCCTTGTCCTATTCCTGATGAGATATATAATGTACCTCCAACCTGCCTGATTCGTTCACGCGTGCCAATCAATCCTAAAGGGTTGCCTGATTCTACTTTTTCCAGGTGCATTCCAATTCCATTATCCTTAATAGTCAAGGTACTACCTTGTTTGGATTGATGGAGTTTGATATTGACAATTGAAGCATTCGCATGCCGGATTACATTTGTCAGAGCCTCCTGAAGGACACGGAAAAACACGAGGTTCTTTTGGGAATCACCAAAGATTGAATCATCAAGTCTTAATCTGCATTTGATTCCGGTTCTCTCCTCAAATTCCCCTGAATACCATTCGATGGCAGCAGCTAAACCAAGATCATCCAGAATTCCAGGACGAAGGTCTGATGAGATACGCTGCACATCTTTAATTGTATTTGAAATGAGTTCAATCATGTTGTCAAGTTTCATCACGGCCTCAGGGTTTGTACCAACATATTTATACATCCAGTTTAAATCAAGCTTTAATGCGGTAAGTGACTGACCAATCTGATCGTGGATTTCCCTGGAGATCAGAGCACGTTCATTCTCACGGATCTCTGTAAGATGTTTGTGGAGATCCTCCACTAATTTCTTTGATTTTATGATCTCTTCTTCTGCCTGCTTGCGCCCGGTGATGTCGTTGCAGATGACCTGAAACTGTCTGACGCCGTCCCATAAAACTTCCTTGCGGAAAACCTGGAGATGGCGAATTTCTCCATCTTTCCTGACAATGCTGATTTCATAACCGGTGGCACTTAAATCACCGTGTTCTCTTTGGCGCTTTCTTTTTTGAGCCTGGACATAGCTTTCCGGTGTATAGCGATTCTTTAAAGGTGTTTTTTGCAGTTCCCCGAGACTATCGTATCCGTAGAAATTCAGAAGAGTATTATTAGCATAAAGCGTATTTCCCTCTATCGTGGCAATACGCACTCCGAGAGGGGAATCATCGAGAGAATGGCGAAAGTTATCTTTCTCCAGGAGCAGCGCATCCTCGGCCCGCTTGCGCTCGGTAATGTCCAGAAGAGCTCCAAAGTGGCGTGGATGCGCCGGATCCTGCGGCGGGGCCACGCACCGGCAGTAGGAAGCGACCCAGACTACGCCTCCGTCCTTTGCGCGCAGACGAAGCTCGCACGCGCCAGAGGCGCCGGGGGCGAGGCCGGTCACGTTTGCTTCGAAGAGGGCCCGGTCCTCCTCCATGACGAGCCGTCCCCAGCAGCCGAAGGCCTGGATCTCTTCGGTCGCATAACCGGCAATAGGAACGACGGCCCCGGTCATCCAGTCGAGGGCGTAGTTTCGGTCCGGTCCCCGGGTGCATGAATATGCGATGTCCGTGATCGCGGAAGAGACCTCACGGAAGCGCTCCTCGCTCTCGCACAGCAATTCCTCGGCGCGCTTGCGCTCGGTGATGTTGATATGCAGAACGACTATCCGTGGCCGGCTGTCGTCGGAAAGGCGTATGAACCGTAGCCGGAACCAGCGTTGCACGTCGGGCGAATGGCAGGGATATTCAAAGGAGAATTCCGGTAACTCGCCGCGCCCTACCGCGCGCAGGCCCCGAACCGCTTTATGAGCCATGACGGCATCATCACCGGTGGCCGCGTCACACACCGCGAAGTAATCTGCGCCGATGTCCACTGCGGCGGACAGCGGTGGATTGGCGGCGGCAAAATCCCGCCATCCCCGATTCACGGCGATGATCTTTCCATCTTCGTCCAGCACGCAGATATGCGCCGGGAGCGCGTCGAGAATCTCCTGGTTGAAGCGTGAGAGGATACGAAACACTTCCTCGGCCCACTGCTGCTCGGTGATGTCTTCGAGGCACAGAAGCAGGGTGGATTTCCCCAAGATTTCGATGGGGGCGACGGAGGCCAGGAACACCGAGTCCCGCGGCTGGCCGTCGCGCAGAGCCGTGACCCGATACTCGATCCCCCGGTGGGTTCGGCCCGTCGCCAGCGCATCCACCATGGCCAGACGCACCGCGCAGGTTTCACAGCGGGGCCCATACCCGCAGCCCCGTGGATCGTCGAGTGCATTCAGGCAGCCGATGACGCCGCAGGCACGCTCCAGTGTCAGTTCCTCCAGCGGGCGGCCCACGAATTCGGTAAAGGCGCGGTTGGCATAGAACACCTGCCGGGACGCATTGAGGACGCACATCATGGTGGGCGCGTTGTCGTAAATCGCCCTCAGCTCTGTCTGGCTCCGGCGCAGCGCTTCCTCGGCTCGCTTGCGCTCGGTAATGTCGAGAATGGCGCCGGTCAGGCCGTGAACACGACCGTCGAGGTCCGTGAACGCGGCCTTGTAGAAAACCACATCGCGAACCATCCCCCGGACATCCATCATTTGTGAATCGTATACCTGCGATCCTGAATGCTGAAGGAGTTCGAGATCCTTCGCGTGGTGGACTTCGGCCAATTGCCTAGGGGCGATCTCGAACACGCTCTTGCCGACCAACTCCTGTTGCGTCTGGCCAAGAAACTCCTCGAGGGACTTGTTGACTCCGATGTAGTGGCCTTTTGTATCCTTGTAGAAGACCGGCACAGGGATGGCATTCAGAAGCGTGTTCACAAACATGCTGTTTTCCTTCGACGCTTCCTCCGCCCGCTTGCGCTCGGTGATGTCGCGAATCCAGATGCTGGTCAAGGGAAGGCCACCCCGACCGGTGAAGAGGGAGCTGGTAATCTCGCAGAGACACGTCGTTTCGTCCGGGCGTATGAATCTAACTTCGCCCCTGTACTTGCCAGTGCGCGTGCGTTCCTCCAGAAGGACGGACAATCGGGGATCCGTCGGATCCACGACTCCAGCCCTTCCGATCCGGCAGATCTCCTCCTCGCTTCGCCCCAAGATACGGCAGGCGGCGGGATTGGCCATCAGGATGCGGCCATCAGGAGTCGTCAGCAGGATGCCATCCATGCTGTTTTCGTAGAGCGAGCGGAACCGCGCCGCACTCTCGCGCAGCGCTTCCTCGACGCGCTTCCGGTCCGTAACGTCCCGCGCGATGCTGAACACCGCTGCGATCGTGCCGTCCTGCGCCTGCTCCGGAAAGAGACGCGACTCGTAATGCCGTGGCCCATCGGGCGATGGGTATTCAAACTCGATGCAGACTTCCTGCCCTGTCTCGAAGACCTGGCGAAGCGCGGCCTCCCATCGCTCGGCCAGATCCTGTGGCATCCCCAGCTCGCGATTGGTCTTCCCGATGAACGCCTGTGGGGGAAGCCCGGTCATGACTTGGATGGCTGGGCTCACGTAGGAATGGCGAAGTGCGGAGTCGAAACGCGCGATGGCATCGGGGCAGTGCTGCATGAGAGCCCCGAATTCCTGCTCGCTTAGATGCGGGGCGGTCGTCGTTTTCCCCTGAGCGGCAGCCCCGGTCTCCAGGTTGTGGATCCTGGCTTGCAGAGTCTTGATCTCGGCGGTGAGCTCGGCCTTGGATTTCGGTCGCATCGGGCCTACTCCTGAAGCAGAGGAGTGTCGGTAGCGCGTTGGTGCCCGGGAACGGGAAGCGCCTCCAGTCCCACCGCACGGCCCAGCCCTCTGAGCCCAACAGGCCTTGCCTTTGAAATAAGCATACACGCACTCCCGCACCTCGCGCAAGCTACCTCCTTGAATGGGGCCAGGCCTTGATAATTTGCTATTT
>PMYF01000683.1 GCA_003171295.1 Acidobacteriota bacterium
AGGCGAAGCCTTTCCGCACAGCGGGCGGCGGAGCCGCAGCTACCCCTCGACCGGCGCGGGGGCCGCGCCGCCCCACATTTCCGAAACGACCATGCCCGCCAGGATGAGGGCCGAACCGACCAGCACTTTTCCCCCCAAATGCTCCCCGGTCACGAATCGAGAAGTGAGCGCGGCAAAGACCGGCTCGAGGGCGAAAATCAGTGCAGTATGGGCCGGCGGCGTATACTGTTGGGCCCAGACCTGGATTCCGAAGGCAACGCCCGTGGCGAAGACTGCGGTCACGACCACGGCGAAAATGAGATGGCGGGTCCAGTGCAGCACCCAGGCGGGACCGACGGGAAGGGCCACTGTGGCGAGGATGCCCACTACCAGGACTTGCGCCGGGGCGAGATGCAGGAATGAAAAGCGGCGGGTGTAGACGCCGACCAGCACGATGTGAACCGCGAAGGTAACGGCGCAGAACAAGGTGAGAACGTCACCCCGATTGACGGTCCCCCAGCCGGAGGGAAGCACCAGAAAGTAGAGTCCCACGAGGCCGAGCCCCGCTCCGCCCAGGTTCGCGGCGCGCATCCGGTAGCCGTGCAGGAGCGAAATGAAGGGAACCAGGATGACGCTGAAACCCGTGATGAAGGCGCTCTTCGAGGGTGTGGTGGAAGTGAGGCCCCAGGTTTGGAAGGCGTAGCCGGCGAAGAGAACAATTCCCAGCAGCAGGCTGGGCAGGAGCGCCTGGCGATCGATGCGGCCACGCGCCATGACCAGCCACATCAGCAGCCCCGCCAGGATGAAACGGACCGCGAGAAAAGGGAAGGGCGAGGCATCCGCAAGCGCGCCCTTGACGACGACAAAGGTCGCGCCCCAGATGAAACTGCTGACCACCAGGAGGATTTCCGCTTTGGTGCGCTGGTTCAAGACGAACTGCTCCTTGCCCATGGGGTGCGTTGCGGTGCAGGATGGATTCTGCAGGCGGCGAACGGGGAGGAATCCGAGCCGGGGTGCGGCTCAGGGGGCGGGCAGGAATTCCCTGGGCGATGGGGCCTCGGGTCGGTAGGTGCGCCGGGCTACTTGGGGTTCTTGCCCTGAAAATCGCCCCAGAGGGTTACCGGACGAAGTTGAAACTTCTGGCCCGCGGTTGAGCGATCGGTCGAAACCGGGCGATAGAGGGTATGGCAGCGTTCGCAGCGATAGACCTCGGCGTCCTTGCCGAACTCCTTCACCGCTCGGGCTTCTTCCTCGCTGACGGTGAGTTGCAGTGGGTGGTAGTAATACCAGCGCTTGAGGTGCCCCATGCACAATTCGCCTTTGGCGCCTTTCTCATCACACGCTCGCTGGCCGGGTTTCTTTTCTCTGATTTTCAAGGCTGTAGTGCTCACCGCAGAGTTCTCCTGTGAAACACTGGATTCTTAACTTGCCCCCCGAAAGCCCGCCCCTCTTGGGAGCGGCCAAGGACTCGATGCCAAGATATTCTACTCGAAGCCCCTCTAGAAATCCAAGTTGCGCGTGGGTGGGTAGTGTCATTTGGAATGGGGTCCCTTTCGAAATACTGGTCATTCCCGCGCAAGCGGGAATCCGGTCCGTCGGCGGTGCATTTCCAATGGCTTGCGGAGTAGATTCCCGCTTGTGCGGGAATGACTGCACCTGGCAGCGCCCGTGTCTCGCAAATGACACCACTACCTGTGGGTGAGTGCCCTGGCCCCCGAGTCAGGCGTAGTCCACCTTCAGCAGACAGAGGCCTTGCGCGGGCGCCGTGGGGCCGGCTTGAGTACGGTCGCGCGCGGCGAGGATGCGCAGCACGTCAGGCGGCGCGAGTCTTCCCCTGCCGACCTCCAGCAGTGTGCCCACGATGTTGCGAACCATGTGGTGGAGAAAACCATTGCCGGTCACCTCGTAGACCAGCAGGAGAGCCCGGGGCCGCCAGAGAAGCCGCGACCGAAAGATGACCCGCACCATGGATTTCGTGTCTTCGTCGTTTTGGGTATCTCTCGCGGCAAAAGAGGTGAAATCATGTTCACCTTCGAGGAGTCGCGCCGCCTGTGCCATCCGCTTCCGATCCAGCGAGTAGGGATGGTGGTAAACAAAACGCCCCACGAACGGCGAGGAAACTGGCGTCTGCAGAATCCGGTACCCGTAGGTCTTCGATCGCACCGCATAGCGCGCGTGAAAGGTCGGGGCCGCCTCTTCGGCCGCTTTGACGCGCACCGAGGGCGGAAGCAAGTCATTGAGCGCTGTGACCAGGTTCGGGCAGGGAATTGAGGAAGCGGTGTGAAAATTGGCCACCTGATGCAGGGCATGCACGCCAGCGTCGGTTCGCCCCGAGCCGCACACCGGCGCGGAGGCACCCGTAAGCTTTTGGATGGCATCCTCCAGGCAGCCCTGAACGGTGGGAGCGACGGGCTGGCGTTGCCAGCCGTGGAAGTCCGTTCCGTCATAGGCAAGAGCGAGTCGAATGTTGCGCATGGTGTCGCCAGTCGCCCGGGAGGGCAGAACCGGTTGTTAAGGTATACCGCAGGGCAGCAGAAACGCAATCGGAAGTCGCCGTCCAGTGTTCGCTCTCGAAGCGCGGAATCCCATTAGCGGACACTCGAATGCGACCACGACGGGCGGAGCATGCGTAACTCATTGTGAGAATTGGAGAAATTTGGCCACCAGCGAGGCATGCAAAGTGCCTGCAAAGGGAGTGGGATTGGAATTGGGTCGCACCTGAGGGGCACTTCAGAGGCGACTGTGGGCACCAAGACGCTCTAGAGGTTGTTCGCCCAGCAGGTGGGTGGTAAACTTCCCTGCCGCGCTCTGAGTGCGCCGGTCACTCAGCCTTGGTATTCCTTGGGTGCCGGACCGCGGGTAGATGAACCTAACCGGCGCCTGCGGATAGGAAGTCAGCGCGAGGATAGTTGGCATTTCAAGGAGACGGTGCGCATGCCGCCCTCGAAAACGGCAGCGCGCGCACGACCGGCATCTGTAAATATAGGCTCCGGGCGGCTGCTGACGTTCCATGAAACTTTGCGTCCAAGTATTACGTAATGAATGATAATGCAGGCGTTTAAGGAGATACTCTGTCGTAGGGAGAAGGACATTCGATGAATCCTTACCGTCAACGTTTCATTGCCTTACTGTTCATGGCGAGCACCTTTGCGTTCGGGTCGTGCCTTTATGGGCAGGGTGAGAAACCTGCGGCAGGCACTACTCCAGCCCAGACCTTCGCTCCGACTTTCTCTAGCACGCATTGGTTTCCGTCGGTTTGGGAGCCTTATTTCAGTCCCATGGTGCCTGAGCCCAAGATGACTAACTCCGAGCGCTTGCACTCGTTGGTCAACGACGGCAAGCTGCACCTATCGATTCAGGATACCATTGCCTTGGCGCTGGAGAACAACCTGGACATCGCCGTGAACCGGTACAGTTTGAGTTTCGCGCAGACGGACGTCCTGCGCACCCAGGGCGGAGGCGCCGCGCGCGGATTCACGGGATCGTTCCAATCCTCGGCGCTGTTTGCGGGAGCCCTCGGCGGCGGCGTCAGCGCCGGCGGTGGAGGCAGCTCTGGCCGGGCCGGCGGCGTTTCGGGTGGAGCGGGCGCTACCCAGTTGGGGGGGGGCACGTTTGACCCAGCCGTCTCCTTTTCGATGGGCTGGGATCGAAATACCTCGCCTCTGGGGACCACGATCGTTACGGGTGTTCCCTTCGTCACCTCGCAGGGGACAAACTACGGCGTCGCGCTAAACCAAGCGTTTCAGACAGGTACGGGCTATACTGTGGCCATGGGAGGGTCGAGGGGGACCACGACTTCATTAACTCCAGTCTTTAATCCGGAAGTCCAGTCCTACTTGGCTGTGGGCTTTACCCAACCTTTGCTGAATGGCTTTGGCCACCGGGCAAACTCGATCAACATTCGCATCGCCAAGAACGATCTCAAGCTTGCCGACTCCACTTTTCGCCAACAGGTGATCACCACCATCGCTCAGGTCCTGAATTATTACTGGGATTATCTCTCTTTCAAAGAGAACGTGGGGGTAGCGGAACAGGCGCTCGCCTATTCGCAAAAGCTTCTGGGTGACAACAAGCGGCAAGTGGAGATCGGGACCCTTGCCCCGATCGAAGTGGTGCGGGCGGAATCTGAAGTTGCGTCCGATCAACAGAAGCTGATTGTCGCCCAGACCAGCCTGCAACAGCAGGCGGAGTTGATCAAGACGGCGTTGGCCAAGAAAGTCGACGGCGAGTTGATGAGCGCGCAGATCGAGACGATGGACAAGCTCCCCGAACCACAGCCGGACGACATCCCATCCCTGGAGGAAGCGCTCAAGTTGGCTATTGCCAACCGGCCTGAGATCGAACAGACGGAATTGAAGTTCCGCGACCAGGACACTACGATTGCGGCCCGGCGGAATTCGCTCTTGCCCTCCCTCAACGTCTTTGCCACTTACATCGCGGTGGGTCTGGCAGGTAATCAGTTGCTTTGCCCGCCAGGGGACAACGCCTACGGGGGCAGGTGCGCAGTGCCGGGCGACGGGTTTGTTGCCCCGCTGGGGATCGGGGCCGGGGGAGTCTCCAATGCTCTGGGCCAGACTTGGCGGGGGCAATACCCGGACTATTCCTTTGGCGTTAACCTTTCGATCCCGATCCGCAACCGCTCGGCGCAGGCCGACATGGCACGCGCGCTCCTGGAACGCCGCCAGCTCGAAACCCAATTGCAGCAGTACAAGAACAACATAGCTCAGCAGGTGCGCAGTGCCGAAATCGCTGTCATTCAAGCCAGAGCCCAGAATGAGGCCGCCCGGAGGGCTGTGATTCTGGCCCAGCAAACCCTTGACGCCGAGCAGAAGAAATTCAAGTTGGGCGAATCCACCGTCTTCCTGGTCATCCAGGCGCAGCGCGATTTGGCCACCGCGGAGGGTAACCAAGTCCTGGCCCATTCCACTTACGCCAAGGCCCTCACAGGTTTCCAGCAACAAACGGCAACCATCCTCAAGAAGTACGGCGTAGAAATGAGCGACGCGGTCTCCGGCCGCGTCGAGCGCGCGCCTAACATTCCCGGCTCGGCGGAAACCCCGGCGCCGGTCAAATTGAATTAGGCCGGAAGGGCATGCGACGGGAGACCTCTGACGCCAGGTGC
>PMYF01000111.1 GCA_003171295.1 Acidobacteriota bacterium
CGGGCTATATCAAACAACAAGGAACACGCCACTCCCAGAACCGACAACCCCCAACTCGCGTTGCGCTACTGGCTGAAGCGGAGGCTAAGGGCGATGTTTTGGTCGCTCTCTTGTGGTAGTCCGTCGCTGACAGTCAGTTCCCGATGGGGATTGCGGAGGGCGGCGAACATGAGTAGAGTGGGATGAATGCAGATTGTGATCGGTTGATAATAGGAAGTGCAATATGCAACAGAAAAGGGTTGGGTATCGGGCCTTATGGGGGGTTGGCATAGGTTTGTCAGTGTTGCTCGCGTGGCTGATTTGCGGGCAAAGTGAGCCCGAGAGGCCATGCAGGGTTAGTGAAGGTGGAAGCGAGTCGCTTCACCCAGTATCAGTTGCGAGGACGCTTCCTTCGCAAACACAACCGGACGATTTGACTACGGATTTGCCGGGCCCAGGTGCCATTTCTTCGACTATCGAAGATCTCGCGCGTAAGGGTTTTCCGTTGATGACGCGGCCTCGCCGAGCACTGGTCGAGGCCACCTCCTCCCAGAGCATTGAAGAGGCAGTGAAGGATCTGGGGGACCTTTACTCAATCGGCTTGAGCAATATCCACACGGAAGGCAGCTGTTATTTCCCAAAAGACCTTGGCCACTGGCAGGCAATGACACGGCATGTGAAGCTTTTGCGTGTTGTCGAGGAAGGCCGTCGAGAGCCGAAGAAGATTGCTGCTCTATTGAATTCCGAAATCAACCGATCGATGGATGGTTTCGAACAGATGGAAGGTCAAGCCGCATTTGCCCTTGCGATGTTAGTCACAGACAAATCGACGGTTACGGCGGGATCGGTCAGCGAGAAGGATGAATTCTATCGCAGAGAGCATCGTTATGAGAATCCGCTGCTCGAGTACCAGCGTCGGATTGAGGCCGCCTATGCGGCTTTCTATGCGTTGGCCAACATTGGGGAACTGGATTCGCCTTGTCTCTTGGCCAAATGGATAGAGCTCAGGCATCCGCCAATGACGAACGCCAAAGACATGCATATCTGGCTAATCCATCAATACTTCCAGCAAGCTGGTGCTCGGCATTCGGCTGAGGCAATAAAGCATGACGCCTTGACGTCCAACATGAGTCTTTCCTCGGGATCCTGTACCCGATCGCGATGGAACGCGTTATGGGACGTGGATGATCCTCTTTTGAAAGCCAAGAAGATAGACGTCTCAGGAATTGCCACGATCAACGTATTGGCAATTCCGCAGGAACTCGATGGCAACGACACCACAAAGGACGCAGTGATCGCCAATTTTCTCGCGCACGCCCACCGGTTGGAATAGCAATAAAGGTCTATGCGCAACAGGGTGCTTCTTGCTTGGCGTAATCAATGAGGGCATAGCCAGGCAAAAGCAGCCAGTGTCACTCAGTTGGGTGTTGCATATGGCCACACAAAAAGAGGCGTGACCATGCCACCCAATTCTTGATGAAACACCCCCAGACTTGCTGCGCTGCGCTTGAGGGTGGCACAAAACTCTTGCTTTTCCGAACGGCGGACGGATCGCGCGGCGCTGGGGTGCAGGGTGAAGACGCTCTGGCCGTTGCCGTTGGCGCGGTCGGGAAACACCGGCGCGCGCCCGATGGAGTGGTACTCCAGCCGCTGGCGGAGCATGGTCTTGGTGTCGTAGAGATTCCGCCCGGCGTGTCACCCGGCGTCAAGGCTCGGCCCGCGAGCCCAGGGTGCGGTCGTGGGGCAGTTCTTCCAGCGGGCAGCCTTCGCACTTGGCGATGGGCTTGCAGTGCTTCTTGCCCAGCATCACGAACTGGGCGTGGAAGTCGTTGAACAGGGCGGCGTCGCCGGGCAGGTTGCTCTCCAGCAGATCCTTGATCATTTCGTAGTCGTAGTCGGAGTCGATGAGACGGTGCCGCAGCAGCACGCGGTAGGTGTAGGTGTCGACCACGAAGGTGCACTTGCCGGCGGCGTACAGGACGATGGAATCGGCTGTCTCCGGCCCGATGCCGCTCACCGAAAGCAATTCCTCCCGCAGGGCGGCGGCCGAGCGGTCGAAGAACTTCTCCAGCGAGCCGAATCGCCAAACGTGGGCGATGAAGTTCTTCAGCCGCTTGGCCTTGACGTTGTAATAGCCCGCCGGCCGGATGAACTGGGCAAGCTCTTGCTGGTCGATGGCGGCCAGGGCCGGCAGGTCCAAAAGCCCCCGGGCCTTGAGATTGGCCAGGGCCTTTACCACGTTGGCCCAGTTGGTGTTCTGGGTGAGGATGGCGCCGACGCATATCTCCAGCGGGGTGGGCGCCGGCCACCANNCACCACTGCTGGTGGGCGAAGCGGCCCGAGCGAAGCGAGGAGACGCGCAGCCCCCGGTTGCTGGCACCGCGAAAGATAAAGCGAGTGCCGTGAATCAAACCGGGTAACTGACCTAAACTCGCGATGCCGTGGCTCAACCGCGCCTTCCCGGCTAATCGCGCAATCGACAGGGAAGAACCTGCCACCTGGGCGACCACGGCACTGCCTCTGGCTTTGTCGGGGCCTTTTACCGGGGGTTCCGCCCCTCGACTGCGCTCGGGGCTCCACCCCCGGCTACCATCTTTGCGGCCCTTCGGGCCTTAGCAGCCCGTTGAAGAAGGATCCATCCCGTAGCACGGGCGTCTCGCCNNTGCTACATTTTCAACGGGCTATTAGCCCACCGCCCGCGCGTGTTGTATCACCGGCCGTACGATATACTATGGGGATTCAAGCGGCGGGCGATTTCGCCCAGACAACGCAGAGGAAGCTCATGCCGGAGCTCAAGGTCATATCCAAGATGAGGCCGCAGGGCGACCAGCCGCAGGCCATCGAGCGGCTGGAGGGCAAACTGCGCGCCGGCGAGAAGTACTCCGTGCTGCTGGGGGTGACCGGCTCGGGCAAGACCTTCACNNTGGCCAACGTCATCGCCGACCTGGGCAAGCCCACCCTGGTCATCAGCCACAATAAGACACTGGCCGCACAGCTGTACGAGGAGTTCAAGGAACTTTTCCCCGAGAACGCCGTCGAGTACTTCGTC